>NZ_JBHXJE010000002.1:0-167049 GCF_042723275.1 Streptomyces sp. NPDC058373
CGGCGGTGGCAGTCACGGAATCGCTCACTTCTTCGGCATCTGCTGCTCGGCCTTGGCCAGGCGCGTCTTGACGGCTTCGGTGGTGATGGCGCGGCCCGCGGCGGCGTCGGCGAAGAGGTCCTTGACGGCGGTGCCCACGGCGGTCTCGAACTGCGACTCGTTGGGGACCTGCGGGAGGGGCGCGGCGCTCTTCAGGAGGGTGTCGCGCAGGACCGCGGTGTCGGCGCGGTCGAACGCCTTGTCCTGCTGGGCGGCCTTGACCGGGGGTATGGAGCCGTAGGTCTTGTTGAGGTGGACCTGCTCGGTGTCGCTGGTCATGAACTCGACGAACTTGGTGGCGCCGTCGAGGTTCTTGGAGTTCTTGAAGACGGCGATGTTGATGCCGGCGACCATGGAGTTGACCTGCTTGCCGGCGCCCGGGGCGCCGGAGGTGACCGGGACCGGGGCGACGCCGAAGTCGTCGTCGGCCATGCCGTGGCTCTTGAAGGTGCTGGCCGCGGCCTGCCAGAGGACCATGGCGGTCTTGCCCTTGGCGAAGTCCTGGAGGGACTGGTTCTGGGCGTACTCGGCGTTGCCAGGGGCGGTGATCTTGTCCTGGGCCATGAAGTCGACGTACTGCTTCACGGCCGCGACGGCGCCGTCGGAGGTGAAGTCGGGCTTGCCCTCGGCGTCGAAGAAGTCGGCGCCGTGCTGCTGGCCCAGCACGAACACCTGGTGGATGTTGTTGGAGAGGTTGGAGCCCTCCGCGCCCAGCGCCCACTTGCCGTCCTTGGACAGCTTCTTGCCGACGCTGACCATCTCGTCCCAGGTGGCCGGCGGCTTGTCGATGCCCGCCTCCTCGAACATGGCCTTGTTGTAGTACAGGGCGTAGGCGAGGGAGTAGAGCGGGACGGCGGCCGGGTCCTGGTCCGCGGCGCCGGTGGAGCCGACGGCGGAGTCGACGAAGCGGTCGCGGCCGCCGATCTTGTCGAAGTTCTTGTCGTCCCAGGGCAGCAGGGCTCCGGTGGCCTGGAGCGAGGAGGACCAGGTGTTGCCGATGTTGAGGACGTCGGGGCCCTGACCGGAAGTGGCGGCGGCGAGGATCCGGTTGAGCAGGTCGGACCAGGGGACCACCTCCAGCTTGACCTTGATCCCGGTCTCCTCCTCGAACTTCTTCAGCCGGGGGGTGAGGATCTTCTTGTCGGCCTCGATGCTGGGGCCCTGGTTGGAGGCCCAGTAGACGAGCTCCTTGGGCTTCTCGTCGCCACCGCCGCCGGCGGCGCTGGTCCCCCCGCCGCAGCCGGCGACCACCGTGGCCAGCGCGGTGACCGTGGCGGTCATACAGGCGGCTCTGAATCTGCGCATGACGCAAACGCCCCTTCCAGGGAAAACACCAACGTGTGGCGGCCAGACCGTCGGCGTTCAGCCCCCGAACACCGTCACGGCTTAATTTAGGACGTGAGTTAAACCCCGAGAGAAGGTCGCGTCAAGGGGTCGCACACGGGTATGTTGCCGCTGGGAAGGAGCCACATGGCTGAGAACCACAGACGGACCGTGCGCGACCTGCGGCGCGGCAACCGCGCCGCCGTTCTGCAACGGTTGTATTTCCAGGGCCCGATGAGCCGCCAGGCGCTGGGGCCCGCGACCGGCCTCAGCTCGGGGTCGATCAGCAACGTCGTCACGGAACTGGCCGCCGAGGGACTGGTCGAGGAGGCCGGGCATGTCGAGTCCGACGGCGGCCGCCCGCGCACCCTGCTGCGGGTGACCCCCACGGCCGGGTACCTGATCGGCATCGACATCGGGGAGACCCGGGTCCGCGCCGAGCTGTTCGACCTCGCCATGACCGAACTCGCCCGCTGCGAGCTGCCGCTGACCGGCGGCGCCCGCGACATCGACACCGTCATCGCGCACACCGCCCGCTCCATCGCCGCCGTGCTCGCCGAGTCGGGCATCGCCGCGGAGGCGCTGACCGGCATCGGTGTCGGCGTGCCCGGCATCGTGGAGCGCACCCCGGGCGGCGCCGTCGTGCACGGCCAGACCGTCGGCTGGGACGCCGTCCCGCTGGAGCAGCTGCTGCGCGGCGCCACCGAGCTGCCGCCGGGCACCGCCTTCCACATCAGCAACGGCACCATGGCCCTCGGCCAGGCCGAGATGTGGTACGGCGGCGGACGCGGCACCACCGACGCGGCCATCGTGCTCTTCGGCTCCGGCGTCGGCGCCTGCGTCGTCACCGACGGCCAGATCCACGGCATCGACCACGGCACACCCGCCGAGTTCGGCCACCTGACCGTCCAGGTCCGCGGCCGCACCTGCCGCTGCGGGTCACGGGGCTGTCTGGAGGCGTACACCGGTGCGCAGGCCATCCTGCGGCGGTGGCACGAGGCCGGCGGGCCCGACCCAGGCGAGGCGACCGAGGAGTACGGCATCACCCGGCTGCTGGCGGCCGCGCGACCCGAGGGGGACGGCACCGAGGCGGACCTGACGGCGCTGGCGATCCTGGACGACACCGCCGAGTACCTGGCGGCGGGCCTCGCCGACCTGGTCAACCTCTTCCAGCCGCAGCGCATCCTCATCGGCGGCTGGGCCGGGCTCCAGCTCGGGCCGCTGCTGCTGGACACCATCCGCGAGCGGACCCGCGGCTACGCCCTGCACCACCCGGGGCGGCACACCGAGATCACGCTCTCCACCCTCGGGCCGGACGCCATCACGCAGGGCGCCGCCACCCTTCCCCTCAACCACCTCCTGCACCACACCACCACCGCCCAGCCACCGGTACCCGCCGAACGGCTGCCCCGATGAATCGGCGGGGCCCGCGCGGTCTACCCCTGTGAGGGGGCCGCCGAGGCCCCGCCTCCCGCGCCACCGGGCCGGGAGGAGCCGAAGGCAGGGAGCACGCCATGCAGAAGATCACCACCAACCTCTGGTTCGACGGGCAGGCGGAGGAGGCGGCGGCCTTCTACACCTCCCTCTTCGAGGACTCCCGCGTCCTGGGCGTGGAGCGGTTCACCGACGCGGGCCCGGGCGAGCCGGGCTCCGTGGTCACCGTCTCCTTCCAGCTCGCGGGCCAGGAGTTCGTCGCCATCAACGGCGGACCGGAGTTCACCTTCACCGAGGCGATCTCGCTCTCGGTGGACTGCGAGACGCAGGAGGAGGTCGACCGCTACTGGGAGGCTCTGACCGCCGACGGCGGCGAGGAGGTCCAGTGCGGCTGGCTCAAGGACAAGTACGGACTGTCCTGGCAGATCGTGCCCAGGGCCCTGGTCGAGCTGCTCGCCTCCTCCGACCGCGAGGCCGCCGCCCGCACCACCCAGGCCATGCTGGGCATGAAGAAGCTCGACGTCCAGGCGCTGCGGGACGCCGCCGCGGGCGCCTGAGCGACCTGCCGCCCGGTCCTGCGGGCAGGCGCGGGCGGCGCGTCGCGGATCAGGAGCGGGTGGCCGGGTCGGTCAGGCCCTGCCGCCCCAGCAGCTCGCCCAGACCCTGCCGGGTGGCGACCAGGACCACCCGGTCCTGGGCGCGCAGGACGTAACCGGGGTGGATGTCCCAGACCAGGGTGGGCGGGCGCCGCTCCCCCGGCACCGCGCCCAGATGATCGCGGCGCTCGTCGGGCCGGGCCGCGTCCAGCGCGACGACCCGCCAGGCGCCGGGCCGGAACGCCTCCTCGACGGTACGGTCCTCGAACTCGGGGTGTCCGGCGACGTCGAGCGCGGCGAAGACCAGGACCCGCCGCTCGACCGGGACGGCGCCGAGGATCTGGCGGCCCATCATGGCGACCGCGAAGGCCGGCGCCGAGAGCGTGGAGACGCTGCGGCTCCGGGTGCGTGCGGTGGGGTGGGCGGCGCGCAGGGTGCGGTAGACGGCGGTGGCGAAGGCATCGTCGAAGAGGCGCATCACCACCCGCAGGTCCTGTTTGACGCCGCGGGCGTAGAGCACCGCCTCCAGGTTGGTCGAGTCGACACTGGTGAGGGCGAGGAGCGCGCGGGCGCGGTGAACCTTGGCCGCCTCCAGGACGCCCTCCTCGGTGACGTCGCCGATGACGGTCGGCACCCGCAGCCGCCGGGCCAGCGCGATCCCCCGAGCGTCGGGGTCCTCCTCCACGCAGACCACCGGCACCTCCATCTCGTGCAGCCTGCTGAGCACCCGGCTGCCGACCTTGCCGAGGCCGAGCAGGACCACGTGACCGCTGAGCCCGCGCGGCGGCCGGCGCAGGTGGGCCGCGGTGCGGAAGGTGCCGAGCGCCTCCAGGACGGCGGCGAGCAGGAACGGCAGCAGCAGCATGCCGACGACGGAGGCGAGCAGTTGCAGGATCTTCCGGGTGAGGACCTCCCCGTCCTCCACCGCGGGTTCGTTGATCGCCAGCAGATCCAGCAGCGTCATGTGTGCGGCGTGCAGCGGGCGTTCGTCCGTGGTGACGATGGCGACCACCGCCAGGCAGCAGACGGCGGCCACCAGCCCCGCCACCGACCAGCGCAACTGCCGGGAGAAGAGCGAGCCGAGCGGGGCGCCGCGGCCGCGCAGGCGGCGGCGCGGCAGTTGCGGCACGGTGGTGCCGACGCGTTCCAGGACGACGGTGCCACGGCCCTGCCCGCCGGCCACGTCGGTGTCGTCGGGCAGCAGGGAGGGCGTGTCGCCGTCGCTGTCGGAGCCCTCCGAGCCGGCCGGGTCGCTGACCGTGGCGGAGAGCAGGGCGAGGGTGACCGGCGGTGGGTCGCCGGGGCGGCGGGGACGCGAAGGGTCGCGTTCGGCGGCGCGCAGCAGGATGCCGTCGGCCTCGACGACCTTGCTGGACCCGGCGACCGCGGCCGCGGCGAGGGCGGGCGCGGCGGTGTCGGCGTCGGACATGACGGTGACCCCGGCGTCGACGTCCTCCAGACCGGCGAGGTGGGCGGCCTGTTCGAGGAGTTCTTCGAGGTGCTGGCCGAGTTTGCGGTTGTAGAGCCGGATCACCAGCCGCAGGCGGGGATTGAGGCGGCGGGCGCGCAGCGCGGCGTGGATGTTGGTCTCGTCGTCGTCGTAGACGAGAGCGAGCGCCTCGGCGGTGTGGACGCGGGCCACGGCGAAGGCCTCGTCGTCGGGGGCCGGGGCGTCCACCACGCGGACCTGGCCCTGCCGCCGCGGGGCCTCCTCGGCGGCCGGGGCGGCACCCGGGCCGTTGCCACCGTTGCGGCTCATCACGGAGGAGACGCGGCCGAGCAGCAGGGAGGCGCGGCCCGGCGGGCGGGCGGCGCCGGGCAGGCCGGGGCTGCGGCTCTCGGATCCGGCCGGGGTCAGCAGGACCACACGGACCCGGTAGACGTCGGCGAGTTCGGCGGCGAGCCGGTGGGCGAGCGCGTCGTCCCCGCAGACCACCATGTGCGGGGCGGCGGGCGGGGATTGGCTCGGCAGGGAGGATGACGAGGTCGAGACGAAGGACACGGGGACAGGGTGCCCTATCGGGGGCGCGCGGGGGTGGTCTCCGGGTGCCCGGGGTGCGTGAGGGGTGTGTGCGGGTTCCGGCGCGCCCGCCTCCGGAACGCCTCCGGAACGAGACGCGCCCGCCCCCGTCGCCGGGAGCGGGCGCGTACCTGGTGCGCCGGCGCCGGGCGCGGTGGCCCGTGCGCCGCCTGACGGGAGGTCAGTGGCCGCGCGCGATCCACTCGTCCAGGTGCGGGGCCTCCTCGCCGACGGTGGTGGTGTCGCCGTGGCCGGTGCGGACCACGGTGCTGTCGGGGAGGGTGAGCAGGCGGTCCCGGATCGAGTCGATGATGGTCGGGAAGTCGCTGAAGGAACGTCCGGTGGCGCCGGGGCCGCCCGCGAAGAGCGTGTCGCCGCTGAAGACGGTGCGCAGCTCGGGGGCGTGGAGGCTGACGGCTCCCGGGCTGTGGCCCGGGGTGTGCAGCACCGTCAGGGTCGTCCCGGCGACCGTGATCCGCTGGCCGTCGGCGAGGTCGCTGTCAGGGCGGCGGGCCGGGTGGGTGGCGTCCCACAGGCCCAGGTCGTCCGGGTGGAGGAGGATCGGCGCGCCGTAGCGGTCGGCGAGGGCGGGGGCGGCGTCGATGTGGTCGTCGTGGGCGTGGGTGGAGACGATCGCGACGAGCCGCCGGTCGCCGACGACGGCCGCGATGGCGTCCGCGTCGTGGGCGGCGTCCACCACGATCACCTCGGTGCCGTCACCGACGATCCAGACGTTGTTGTCGACGTCCCAGGTGCCCCCGTCCAGCGAGAACGTGCCGCTGGTGACGAGGTGCTCGATGCGGGCGGCCATCAGAGGACCACCACCGAGCGCAGCACGTCACCGCTGTGCATCCGGGTGAACGCCTCCTCGACGTCGTCCAGGCCGACCGTCTCGGTGACGAACGCGTCGAGGTCGAGCCGTCCCTGGAGGTACAGGTCGACGAGCATCGGGAAGTCCCGGGAGGGCAGACAGTCGCCGTACCAGGAGGACTTGAGGGCGCCGCCGCGGCCGAAGACGTCGAGGAAGGGGAGTTCGAGCGTCATCTCGGGGGTGGGGACGCCGACCAGGACGACGGTTCCGGCCAGGTCGCGGGCGTAGAACGCCTGGCGGTAGGTCTCGGGGCGGCCGACCGCCTCGATGACCACGTCGGCGCCGAAGCCGTCGGTGAGCTCGCGGATCGCCTCGACCGGGTCGCTCTCGCGGGAGTTGACGGTGTGGGTGGCGCCGATGGAGCGGGCCGTCTCCAGCTTCCGGTCGTCGATGTCGACGGCGATGATCCGGCGGGCCCCGGCGAGCCGGGCGCCCGCGACGGCCGCGTCGCCGACGCCGCCGCAGCCGATGACGGCGACCGAGTCGCCGCGGCCGACGTTGCCGGTGTTGATGGCGGCGCCGATGCCGGCCATCACGCCGCAGCCGAGCAGCCCGGCGGCGGCCGGGGAGGCGGCCGGGTCGACCTTGGTGCACTGCCCGGCCGCGACCAGGGTCTTGTCGGCGAAGGCGCCGATACCGAGGGCCGGGGTCAACTCGGTGCCGTCAAGGAGGGTCATCTTCTGCTTCGCGTTGTGCGTGTCGAAGCAGTACTGCGGGCGGCCGCGCCTGCAGGCCCGGCACTGGCCGCAGACTGCGCGCCAGTTGAGGATGACGAAGTCGCCGGGGGCGACCTCGGTGACGCCCTCGCCGACGGACTCCACGACGCCCGCCGCCTCGTGTCCGAGGAGGAACGGGAACTCGTCGTTGATGCCGCCCTCGCGGTAGTGCAGATCGGTGTGGCAGACGCCGCACGCCTGGATGTCGACGACGGCCTCACCGGGCCCGGGATCGGGCACGACGATCGTCGTCAGTTCCACGGGCTCGCCCTTGGCGCGGGCGATGACGCCCCGCACGTGCTGTGCCATCTCTGGTGCCTCTCCTCTTCCGTCGTGCGGCGCGGTGGCGCCGTCCGGTGGCGCGGCGCGTCGGGGTGTTCGCCCGTCGCGCGCCGGTCGCTGGGACCAGGATCACAGATCCCCGGGCGCGAGGCCGGAGGGGGCCGGAACGGGTCGCGGAACGGTCCTGCCGAGGCGGCGCCCAGGCGGTACGGCGGGCCGCCGCGCAGGTGAGGGCGGGTGCGGGCGGGCCGGGTGACCGTCCCCCCGGTTCACTCGTTTGACGGAGTGTCCCGCAGCAGTGGTCCTGTCCCGCGAAAGGCTCTCCGTCCCATGGCGCCCCTCCCCCACCGTCCTGACTCCGCACCACCCACCCGGATCGGGCTCGACCGCGCCGAGGTGGTGGTGGTCGAGCGCTACGCGCGGCTGGTACGCCTGGCCCACCTGGTGCTGCCGCCCGCGCTGGGCCGCCACCGGCGGGTGCTGCTGGCCCACGGGGTGGTGCAGCGGTCGCTGCCAGGACTGACCACGGGCAGCGGCCAGGTCCCGGTCCCCGAGGACAGCGGGGACCCCGTCGGCTACGCCTGGGTGCGCGGCCAGGTCGTGTCCTCCGCGCTCTCCTACGAGCACCGCCCCCGGCTCTGGCCGCGCCGCCTCCCGCCGCCGCGCGCGCTGCGGCCGGGGCTGCCGGTCGTGTGGGGGCTGCGGTTCTTCCCCCGGGCGGGCGGTACGGAGGAACTGGCCCTGGACCGGGCGCTGGCCGGGGTTTCGGCACCGGCCCGGGCCGCCTTCGCGCTGGCCGGTCTCGAAGAGCTCGGAGAGGCGGACGTGGCCGCGCTGCTGGCGGCGGCCGGGGTCGCGGACCCGTCGGCGGCGCTGACGGAGGCGGCCGGGGTGAAGGCGCGGACCGGCGAGGCGGCGGGCGCGCTGCTCGCCTCCCGGGAGTTCGACCCGTGCCAGGTGCAGATCCGGCCGACCGATCTGCTGTGCCGCCGCCGGAAGACGCGGCTGGTGGGTGTCGGGCTCGTCGCGGTGGCGGCCTCGTGCGCGCTGGCGGTGGCCGGACCCGCGCCGGTGCAGGCGCCTGCCGGGAACGAGGCGGACGGCACGGAGGCGGTGGCGGCGGTCGCGG
Organism: Streptomyces sp. NPDC058373; assembly: GCF_042723275.1. Taxonomy (NCBI): domain Bacteria; kingdom Bacillati; phylum Actinomycetota; class Actinomycetes; order Kitasatosporales; family Streptomycetaceae; genus Streptomyces; species Streptomyces sp. NPDC058373. Next base: position 8,411 of record NZ_JBHXJE010000002.1, read on the forward strand.
GGACGCCCGGCCGGACCCCGGCGCTCGACCCGCGGTTGCTGCGGCGTACGGACGCCGCGCTGTGGGCGGACACCTCGCGCGTGGACTTCACCGCGTGGCCGCCCCGGGGCGGCCGGGCCGAGGACACCGAGCTGCTGGGCCGGGCGCTCGGCGCCTGGAGCGCGCCGGAGGCGGCCGGGGTGAAGCTGGTCCGCTCCCGGGCCACGCCCGTCCAGCCCCCGGCCGGTCCGCCCCGGCTGCTCTACGCCGGGGACGTGTCCGGTGCGGCGGTGGTCCTGCTCCACGACGGCACCCGCGCGGCCCGTTACGCCGAACCGCTGGACGGCGCCGCCCCGCCCTCGCTGGAGGTGGCCAGGACCGACGAGGCCGACGTGACGACGGCGGCGGCGCTGGTGCTGAGCCGTACCGAGCGCGGGGTGCGGTTCCTGCTGGCCCCCTGGGTGAGCGAGGCGGGCACCCGGGACCTGCTGCGGCCCGACGCCCCCGGGCAGGAGCTCCGGGTCTCGGACGACGGCGTCTCGGAGGCGGTGGCCAGTCCCCCCGTGGCGGGGGCGCCCTGCGAGCGGTGGCCGGTGGTGCGGCTGCGCTCCTCGGCGCGGATCGTGGAGGACCACGCCTTCCTCGTCACCGACCTGGGCGAACTGACGGCGGCCCACCTCTCGTACACCCCGCTGCCGGGTTCGGGCGCCGGGGCCCGCCAGCCGCGCGAGGCGACCGGCGAGGCCGCGCTGGCCGCGTGGGCCCGGATCGGGTGCCGCCTGGCCGGGCTGGAGCGCGGCGGGGTCCGCTCGGTGAACACCTGGGACTTCGCCGAGCAGAAGCTGCCCGAGAAGGCCGGGCGGGCGGTGTGGGGGTGCACCCGGGTCAGCACCTGGCGCGGCCCCGGGCAGATCCTGGTCCACCTGCGGACCCCGGCCGAGCGGGCGGCGGCACCGGTGCGGCTGGTCGGCGAGTCCGGGCCGACCGCCGCGTGCAGCCGGTTCGGCCAGCACCTGGTGGCGAGCACCGCGTGGCGGGCGCCCTCGGGCCGCTGGTACGCGCTGGCGGCGGGCAGCCGGGAGGTGCGGGCGCTGACGGTGTCCGGGAGCGAGCGGGAGCGGGGCCGGACGGTGGCCGTACGGACGGACGGTGAGCCCGATCCCCGGGTGACCGGCCATCTGTCCACCGGGGACGAGCTGACGGAGCTGGACTACCGCTGAACGGGCGCGGGCGGGGCGCCCGGGTCACGGCCGCCCCGTCAGCGCAGGTCGAAGACGAGGCGGGCGGTCACCTTGCCGCCGAGGACCTCGTCGATCGAGGTGTTGATGTCCTCCAGACGGCGGGTCTCGCGAACGAGACGAGTACGGCCGAGCTGGTGGAGCCGGAAGACGTCCACCAGGTCCTCGCGGGTGCCGACGATGGAGCCGGTGACCGTGGTGCCGTTGAGGACGGTGTCGAAGACCGGGAGGGACAGCTCGCCCTCGGGCGGCAGTGCCACCGGTACGGGGGTGCCGCCCCGGTTGAGCGAGTCGTAGGCGGCTGGTCGGCGCCGAGTTCGCGGGCCGACCCCGGCTTCTCGTCGGTGATGTCGACGGCGACCGTCTCGGCGCCGAAGTGCCCGCGTGCTGGAGCGCGAGGTGGCCGAGGCCGCCGATGCCGGAGACAAGGGCCCGTCTGCCGGGGCGGGCGCCGGAGAGTTCGACCGCCTTGTACGTGGTGACCCCGGCGCAGGTCAGCGGGGCCGCGTCGAGGGGATCGATGCCGTCGGGGACCGGCTCGACGTAGGCGCCGGGGGCCAGGGCGTACTCGGTGTGACTGCCGTCGACGGAGTAGCCGCTGTTCTGCTGCTGGAGGCAGAGGGTCTCCCAGCCGCCGACGCAGTACGCGCAGTGCCCGCACGCCTCGCCCAGCAGCGGAAGAGCGGCCGCGCGGTCGGTCTCCCAGAAGTCTCCCGCATGGCCTTTTCGCCGGAGCCGAGCACACCGAAGGAGCCCTGCCGGCCGGCCGACGGGGCTCCTTCCGGTCGCGGAGGCCACGCGCCTCCTCCAGGTGCGCGGGTCAGCGGATGGGCATCCCGGCCAGGGTGCGGGCGATGACCAGGCGCTGGATCTCGCTGGTGCCCTCGAAGATGGTGTAGATCGCGGCGTCGCGGTGCATCCGCTCGACCGGGTACTCGCGGGTGTAGCCGTTGCCGCCGAGGATCTGGATGGCCTGGGCGGTGACCTTCTTCGCCGTCTCGCTGGCGAAGAGCTTCGACATGGAGCCCTCGGCGGCGGTGAACTGCTTGCCGTTGACCGCCATCCAGGAGGCGCGCCAGACCAGCAGCCGGGCCGCGTCGATCGAGGTCCGCATGTCGGCGAGCTGGAAGGCGACGCCTTGGTTGTCGATGATCGGGCGGCCGAACTGGGTACGCGTCTTGGCGTACTCCAGGGCCTCCTCGTAGGCGGCGCGGGCGGTGCCGACGGCCATCGCGCCGACGGCCGGGCGGGAGGCCTCGAAGGTGGCCATGGCGGCGTTCTTCACGCGCTCGCCACCGCTCTTCGCGCGCTCGCGGGCGCGGGCGAGGCGCTGGTCGAGCTTCTCCTTGCCGCCGAGCAGGCAGCTTCCGGGAATGCGGACGTCCTCCAGGACGACCTCGGCGGTGTGCGAGGCGCGGATGCCGTGCTTCTGGAACTTCTGCCCCTGGGAGAGGCCGGGGGTCTCCGGCGGCACGATGAAGGAGGCGTGGCCCTTGGAGCCCAGCTCGGCGTCGACCACGGCGACGACGACGTGGACGTTGGCGATGCCGCCGTTGGTCGCCCAGGTCTTGGTGCCGTTGAGCACCCACTCGTCCTTCGCCTCGTCGTAGACGGCGCGGGTCCGCATGGAGGCGACGTCCGATCCGGCGTCGGGCTCGGAGGAGCAGAAGGCGGCGACCTTGACGTCGTTCACGTCGCCGTACATCTGGGGTATCCAGGTGCCGATCTGCTCCTCGGTGCCGTTGGCGAGGACGCCGACGGCGGCGAGGCCGGTGCCGACGATCGACAGGGCGATGCCCGCGTCGCCCCAGAAGAGCTCCTCCATCGCCATCGGGATGCCGAGACCGGTGGGGTCGAAGTACTGCTGCGCGTAGAAGTCGAGGGAGTAGATTCCGACCTTGGCGGCTTCCTGGATGATCGGCCAGGGGGTCTCCTCCCGCTCGTCCCACTCGGCGGCGGCCGGGCGGATCACGTCGGCGGCGAAGCCGTGCAGCCAGTCCCGCACCTCTTTCTGCTCGTCGTTGAGCTCCATGGTGAACTCGGCCATGACCCCTCCAGCTGATTGTTACTTGCGGTAACCTGAGTCTGTTACTGGTCGGTAGCATCTGTCAACCTCCGCCGCCGGACCGCTCCGCCCCGCCGCCCGGCCACGGTCGGCGACGGCCAGGGTGTTACGTTGCCGAGGCGTCACGAATGAGCAGTCGGCGGGGAGAATCCATGGAGACCACACAGCGGACCGCCGAGCAGCGGGCCGCCCAGCGGCGCCGCGAGCTGCTGGACGCCGCGGACCGGGTGGTCCTGCGGGACGGCCCCGGTGCCTCGATGAACGCGATCGCCGCCGAGGCCGGCATCACCAAGCCCATCCTCTACCGGCACTTCGGCGACAAGGGCGGCCTGTACAGCGCCCTCGCCAAGCGGCACACCGACGCCCTGATCGCCTCGCTGCGCGCCGCACTGGACGCTCCGGCCGAGCGCCGGGAGCGAGTGGAGGCGACCCTCGACACCTACCTGGCGGCCATCGAGGCGCGACCGCAGGTCTACCGCTTCCTGATGCACCCCTCCGAGGGCGCCGGGAGCGACCCGGTGGCGGGTGACGCCGCCTTCGACGCGGGCCGCCACTCGGCGCCGCTGCTGCGGCTGATGGGCGAGGAACTGGCCGACGTGATCGCCGAGCGCGTGGACCTCGGGCCGCGCGGCGACCAACTGGCCCGGGCCTGGGGCCACGGCATCGTCGGCATGATGCACGCCGCCGGGGACTGGTGGCTCTCGGAACGGCCGTGCGGCCGGGCGGCACTGGTCAGCGCCCTGGCCGACCTGCTGTGGGGGCGGCTCGCCGCGGCCGGGGACAAGGCCGGGGGCCCGGGGTTCTGAGGCCGCGCCGGGCACACCACCGACACCCGCCTTGTAAGGGCAGCGCTCTAGGCCTCCCGCTCCCCCGCCCACGGCGCCCGGGCGGCCGCCCGCAGCACGCGGCGGCGGCGCAGGCCGGTGAGCCGGTCGACGTAGAGGGCGCCCTCCAGGTGGTCGGTCTCGTGCTGGAGGCAGCGGGCGAAGAAGCCGGTGCCGTGCACCGTGCGCGGCTCGCCGAGCAGGTCCACCCCCTCGGCCACCGCGTGGTCGTGCCGCTCGGTGCCCGCCTCCAGGCCGGGCAGCGACAGGCACCCCTCGGGCCCCCGGACCACCACGCCGTCGGTCTCGGTCAGGCGGGGGTTGACGAGGTGGCCGAGGTGGCGGCGGTCCTCGTCGTCGGGGCAGTCGTACACGAAGACGCGCAGGGGTACGCCGATCTGGTTGGCGGCGAGGCCCACCCCCCGGGCGGCGTACATGGTGGCGAAGAGATCTTCGACCAGGCGCTCCAGGTCGGGGCCGAAGTCGGTGGCCTCCTGGCAGGGGGCGGCCAGGACCGGGTCGCCGAGCAGGGCCAAGGGCCGGACACGTCCGGTGCTGCCCGGAATGGAACGCTGTCGCATGGCGATCAGCGTACGCAGGACGGCGTGGCGGGTGAGCGGGCAGGTGCCGCGGTTCGGGGCCGGCCACGTCAGTCGATAGGCTGATCCCTACCGCACGCCCCCCGGCCGGCGTGCGGTGCCCAGGGGCGAGAGCCGTTCGCACGCGGTGCGGCGGCCCGCCAGGTGTGAGGCGCGGGCGCGGACGCAAGGAGGAGCTAGGACGATGTCAGGCAACACGGACCCGCTGTCGCCGCGGGCCAAGCTGGCCGTGACGGCGGGAAAGGCGGCGGCGGCGGTCTCCCGCGCCGCGGGCCGCGGCAGCGGGTCGGTGATCGGCGGCAAGGTGGCCCTCAGGCTCGACCCCGATCTTCTGGCGCGGCTCGCGCAGCACCTGGACGTGGTCCTGGTCTCGGCGACCAACGGCAAGACGACGACGACCCGGCTGATCGCCGAGGCGCTGCGGGCGGCCGGACCGGTCGTCTCCAACGCGCTCGGCGCCAACATGCCCGCCGGCATCACCTCGGCGCTGGCGGGCGGCTCGGACGCCAAGTTCGGCGTGATCGAGGTCGATGAGAAGTACCTGGCGGGGGTGGCCCGCGACGTGACCCCGAAGGCGATCGCGCTGCTCAACCTCTCCCGCGACCAACTGGACCGCGCCGCGGAGACCCGGATGCTGGCGGAGAAGTGGCGGGAGGGCCTGTCCGGCTCGAAGGCCGTCATCATCGCCAACGCCGACGACCCGCTCGTGGTGTGGGCCGCCTCGTCCTCGCAGCAGGTGGTCTGGGTGGCGGCCGGGCAGGCGTGGAAGGACGACGCCTGGTCGTGCCCCTCGTGCGGCGGTGTGATGCAGCGCCCCGGCGACGACTGGTTCTGCGGCCAGTGCGGCTTCCGCCGCCCGACGCCGACCTGGGCGCTCACCGGCGACCACGTCCTCGACCCGCACGGCTCGGCCTGGCCGATCCACCTCCAGCTGCCGGGCCGCGCCAACAAGGCCAACGCCACCTCGTCGGCGGCCGTCGCCGCCGTCTTCGGCGTACCGCCGCAGGTGGCGCTGGAGCGCATGTACCAGGTGCAGGCGGTGGCCGGGCGGTACGACGTGGTGTCGTTCCTCGGCCGCGACCTGCGGCTGCTGCTGGCGAAGAACCCGGCCGGATGGCTGGAGACCTTCTCGCTCATCGACCCGCCGCCCACCCCGGTCGTCCTCTCCGTCAACGCGCGCGGCGCCGACGGCACCGACACCTCGTGGCTGTGGGACGTGGACTACACGCAGCTGGCCGGACACCCGATCTTCGTGATCGGCGACCGGAAGCTGGACATGGCGGTGCGCCTGGAAGTCGCGGGACTGGACTTCCGGGTGTGCGAGACCCTGGACGAGGCGGTGCAGTCGGCGCCCCCCGGCCGGATCGAGGTCATCGCGAACTACACCGCGTTCCAGGATGTGCGCCGCCGCGTCGGCAACTGATCGCCCCAGCCCGTAAGGACATCACAGCATGAGCGACAACAGCCTGCGTCTGGTCTGGGTCTACCCGGACCTCCTCAGCACCTACGGCGACCAGGGGAACGCCCTGGTCGTCGAGCGCCGGGCCCGGCAGCGGGGGCTGGACGTGACGCGGATCGACGTCCGCAGCGACCAGCCGGTGCCGACCTCAGGCGACATCTACCTGATCGGCGGCGGTGAGGACCGCCCGCAGCGGCTCGCGGCCGAGCGGCTGCACCGGGACGGCGGCCTCTCCCGCGCCGTCGGCAACGGCGCCATCGTCTTCTCGGTCTGCGCCGGATACCAGATCCTCGGCCACGAGTTCGTCAACGACCAGGGCCAGCGCCAGGCGGGCCTCGGCCTGCTGGACGTCGTCTCGACCCGGGGCGAGGGCGAGCGGTGCGTCGGCGACGTCCTCGGAGACATCGACCCGCGCCTGGGCCTGCCGCAGCTGACCGGCTTCGAGAACCACCAGGGCATCACCCACCTCGGCCCGTCCGCGAGCGCCTTCGCGCAGGTCCGGATGGGCCGGGGCAACGGCACCGGCGACGGCACCGAGGGCGCCTTCAACGGCACCGTCTTCGGTACGTACATGCACGGTCCGGTCCTCGCCCGGAACCCGCTCATCGGCGACCTGCTGCTGAAGCTCGCACTGGACGTCAACGCGCTCCCCCCGGCCGACGACCGCTGGTACGAGGCGCTGCGCGCCGAGCGGATCGCCGCGGCGACCCAGCAGCCGGCCTGACCGCGCGGTCGGCACGACCGGCCTCCCGAGCACCCCGACGGCGCCTCTCCCCACCCCGGGAGCGGCGCCGTCCGCGTACCCGCGCAGGTCAACCGGCACGACCCCGGCGGGAGTTCCCCGCAAGCCGCTGAACTGCGTCAACTCCGCTCAAACGACGGCCTCTTCGCACAGATGTCAGGCGTCCAGCAGGCGGACTCCGGATTCGGACAGGGACCGCGGGCGCCGGTAGGGTGGCGGGCATCCAGCCGGACGACGTGGTCCGGTCTTCCGCCCACGTTGCAAAGGTTTTGCGGGCCATGCGTATTGGTGTCCTCACCTCCGGCGGCGACTGCCCCGGTCTGAACGCCGTCATCCGTTCGGTCGTGCACCGTGCCGTGGTCGACCACGGCGACGAGGTCATCGGGTTCCACGACGGCTGGAAGGGCCTGCTGGAGTGCGACTACCGCAAGCTGGACCTGGACGCCGTCTCCGGCATCCTGGCCCGCGGCGGCACCATCCTGGGCTCCTCGCGGGTGCAGCCGGCTCATCTGCGCGGCGGCGTCGAGCGGGCCCGCGGTCACCTCGCCGACCTCGGCCTCGACGCGGTCATCCCGATCGGCGGCGAGGGCACCCTCAAGGCGGCCCGGCTCCTCTCCGACGCGGGTCTGCCGATCGTCGGGGTGCCGAAGACGATCGACAACGACATCGCTGTCACCGATGTGACCTTCGGTTTCGACACGGCCGTCGGGGTCGCCACCGAGGCACTGGACCGGCTGAAGACCACCGCCGAGTCCCACCAGCGGGTGCTGATCGTCGAGGTCATGGGCCGCCACACCGGCTGGATCGCGCTGCACTCGGGGATGGCGGCCGGCGCGCACGCCATCGTCGTCCCGGAGCGGCCCTTCGACATCGAGGAGCTGACCCGGCGGGTCGGCGAGCGGTTCTCGATGGGCAAGAAGTTCGCCATAGTAGTGGTCGCCGAGGGCGCGAAGCCCCTTGAGGGCACGATGAAGTTCGACGTCGGCGGCACCGACATCTACGGCCACGAGCGGTTCGCGGGCGTGGCCCAGCAGCTCTCCATCGAGCTGGAGCAGCGGCTCGGCAAGGAGGCCCGCGCGGTGATCCTCGGCCATGTGCAGCGCGGCGGCACACCCACCGCGTACGACCGGGTGCTGGCCACCCGGTTCGGCTGGCACGCGGTGGAGGCGGTGCACCGCGGCGAGTTCGGGAAGATGACGGCGCTGCACGGCACGGACATCGCCATGGTGCCGCTCGCCGAGGCGGTCGAGACGCTGAAGACGGTCCCCGACGCGCGGTACGCCGAGGCGCAGACGGTCCTCTGACTCTTCTTCCCCCACCGCCACGCGCGGAAGGGGCGCCCCCGGCCGCCGACGCGGCCGGGGGCGCCTCTAGTCTGGTGCGGACATCCCCGTACGAAACCTTCCGTACGGCGCCGGATCTTCCCCGTGGGAGCGCGACACATGGATCACAGCGGGCACGGCATGATGACGGATCTGCCGCCGTTCACGCTGAGCCGGGGCCTGGAGCCGTCGTTCAACGGCTTCTTCCTCTTCGCCTGCCTGCTGGGGCTGGCCCTCTACGGCTGGGGCGTGGCCCGGCTGGTGGCGCGCGGCGACCGGTGGCCGGTGGGGCGGGCCCTCTCGTTCGTCCTCGGTGTGCTGAGCCTGCTGCTGGTGATGTGCACCCGGCTCAACGACTACGGCATGGTCATGTTCAGCGTGCACATGGTGCAGCACATGGTGATCAGCATGCTGACGCCCCTGCTGCTCCTGCTCGGCGCGCCGATCACGCTGGCGCTGCGCGCGCTGCCGGTGGCGGCGCGGGGGCGGACCGGTCCCCGCGAGCTGCTGCTGAAGCTCCTGCACAGCTGGTACATGCGGATCATCACCCACCCCGCCTTCACCATCCCGATGTTCATCGCCAGCCTCTACGGCCTGTACTTCACCCCGCTCTTCGACCACCTGATGGGGTCGGCGGTCGGCCACATCGTGATGATGGTCCACTTCCTCGCCGTCGGTCTGGTCTTCTTCTGGCCGATCATGGGCGTGGACCCGGGGCCGCACCGCCCGGGGTACGTGATGCGGATGCTGGAGCTCTTCGCGGGCATGCCGTTCCACGCCTTCTTCGGCATCGCGCTGATGATGGCCTCGGGCCCGATGATCGGGACCTACATGGACCCGCCGGCCTCGCTCGGCATCGACGCGCTGAGCGACCAGAGCGCGGCCGGCGGCATCGCCTGGGCCTTCAGCGAGATCCCGTCGGTGGTGGTGCTGCTGGCGCTGCTGTTCCAGTGGCGGCGCTCGGAGGAGCGGCAGGCGCGGCGCAAGGACCGGGCCGCGGACCGCGACGGCGACCAGGAGCTGCAGGCGTACAACGCCTACCTCGCCTCGCTGCACGCCCGGAAGGGCTGACGGCGGGCCGGGACGCCGAAGGGCCGGTCGCAGGCCTGGCGGTGCGGGCTCCTGCGGGTGACCATGGAGGCCGAGGCGGTCCTGTGCCGGTTCCGGTCCCGGCCGCCGGAAGGAGGCGTCCGATGCACGGTTCCACGAAGACCATGGGAGCACTCACCGTCGGCGCGCTGGTGCTCGCGACGGCGTACTCGGTGACGCTGGGGAGCAACGGCTGGGTCTGGTTCGGCTGGGTGGTCCTCGCCATGGCCACGGTCAGCCTGGTGGCGACCTCGCGCAGCACGTGAGGCCGGCCGCCTGAGCGGCGGCGCACGGGCGGGTTCCCCGAGGGGGCCCGCCCGTCGGCGTGCGGGAGGGGTGGGCCCGGGCGTCAGTAGGCGAAGACGGTTCCGGTGGCGCGGCTCAGGACGCAGGCGTTGGTGAAGGTGCGTTCCCAGGCGACGGGCTCGCCCCGGTGGGTGCCCTCGGCGGTGGCGGTGACCGGGTCGTAGTCGGTGGGGCAGGCACCGGGCGCCTCGGGCAGGGCGTCGAGGTCGCCGTCGACGGCGTCCAGCGCGGCGCACGCCTCGCGCGCCCGGGCGTGGTCGCCCCGCGGGACGGGGTCGCACTCCAGCAGGACGCCCCGGCTCCAGGTGCCGTCCGCCCCGGCGACGGTGAGGAAGACTCCGCGCAGGTCGGGCTCCTCGCTCACGGGGGCCGGCCGGGCGGGTGCGGCGGCGAGGCAGAGGGCGGTGGCGGCCAGGGCGGCGGAGACGGTGAGGCGGCGGCGCATGGTTCTCCCTTGGGCGCGTGGTGCGGTGGGGCGCGCCCGTCGGGCAGTCGCCGGACCGGGCGCGCCTTTCAGACCAGCGGCGGGCGCGGCACCGGACAAGCGGCCACGCCGGCCGGTCCCTCGTACGGGTCGGGGCGGCCCGGGGCGGCGGCGATCAGGCCCGGGGCACGGCGGGGCGCTCCACGGCGACCATGGCGGCGTCGTCGTCCAGGCGGCCGCCGACGTACCGCAGCAGGTCCTGCCGGAAGCGGCCGAGGAAGGCGTCGGGGTCGGTCCCGGTCCAGCCGGTGACACGCTCGGCGAGCGGGTAGAAGGTGCCGGCGGGGTCGCGGGCCTCGGTGACGCCGTCCGTGTACAGCAGCAGGAGGTCTCCCGGCTCGAACGGGAAGCTCTCCACGTGGTAGCGCGAATCCGCCAGTCCGCCCAGGCCCAGCGGAGGCGCGGGGTGCCGCGCGTTCATCGTCGTCGGCCGGCCTTCGCGGAGGACGATCGGGGGCGGGTGCCCACAGGAGACCAGCTGGACCCGGCCTTCCTGGTCGGGGATGTCCAGGACAGTGGCGGTGATGAACGTTTCCTCGTAGCCGCCCGCCCCGTCCGGCTCCGCCAGGTCCCCCCGCACGCCGCGGTCGAGGTAGGTCACCAGGTCGCGCAGGTCCTCCTGGCCGCGGGCCGTGACGCGGAACGCTCCGAGCAGCAGGGCGGCGTCACGGACCGCGGTCATCCCCTTGCCCCGCACGTCACCGACGATCAGCCGGGTGCCCGAGGGGGTGCGCACCGCCGCGTACAGGTCTCCGCCGATCTGGGCCTCGGCCTCCGCGGCGAGGTAGAGGGAGGCGGTGCGCAGGGGGCCCAGCTGCCGGGGCAGCGGGGGCAGGACCACACGCTGGGCGCTCTCGGAGACGTACCGCACCTGCTTCAGCTCTTTCGCGCGGCGCTCCCGCAGGACGCAGAAGATGACGAGGCTCGTGCCGACCAGCACCAGGGCGATGATCTGTGCCTCGTGGTTGGCCGAGAGCAGTTCGGCGGGGTCGCGCACCACTCCGATGACGGTCTGCGCGATCACCGCCAGTGCGGCCACCGCTCCCACCGTCCGGGGCCCGCCGAACGACGGGGTGAGCGCCGGGGCCGCGACGAGCAGCGGACCCAGGTGGATCTGGGGCGGTGCGAGGACGTCGACCACGGTCACCGCGATGATCCACGCGATCGGGATGGCGACCAGCGCCCGGCCCTCCCGCACCGGTCGGCGATGCCCTTCGAGACGCTGCGACATGGCTCCTCTCTACACCGCGCCCGCCGGGCTCGCACGGGCAGGACGGACGGGGCGGCGGCCGGCCGGGGCGTTGCCGCATCGTCCTGGCATCCGGCCGGGCAAGGCGATCCCCCTCAGGGGTGACCCCGCACCGGACGAGTGAATCGAACATGGCCGGGCGGGCTCGCAGCCCCGGCCTCCCTTCACCGAAACGCCGGCATGCGCACAGGTGTACGCCCTCTCGTCCCGAGGATGCCGTGACGCACCCTTGATCAGGCACGTTCTCCGGTCGCTCGTATCCGTCGACCACTGCAGGGAGGACCCGTGCCCCCTTGCCCCACCCTCGGCGCCGTACGCCTGGCGTTCGATCTCCCCAAGTCCGCGCCGCCCGGGCCCGCCGGCCGGGGTTGACGCCGTGCCGCCCGTGTCTCAGCGGCCGTGCGCCTGCCTGGCCCGCGCCGTCCGCGCGTCCGCCGAGAGCGGTCGCCGATGAGCCGGCGCCCGCGGGCCGCCGTGCCCGGACAGCGGAAGAGGCTGGAGCTCCCGGCGCCCGACGGCCCCGAGCTGCGCTGCGACGGTCTCCGGGCCGAGCGGGCGCTGCGGGAGGTGACGCTCGGGCAGATGCTGCGGCGCCATCCCGGCGGCGCTGGGCCGGACCGTGCGGCTGGCCTGGTCGGTCGACCGGCGGTGACGCTCGCCGCTGTCGCCCGGGCCATGGCCGTGCTGTCTGCCGGGGACCCGGCGGACACGGTACGGCCGTTCCTGTACCGCTGGTACCAGGGGACGTGCGACCGGGTCGAGGGCCGGGCGCTGGCCGCCGCGCCCCCGTTGCGGGTGGGCGCCGTCGCGGCGCGCCCAGCGGGCTGTGCGCGGCGGCGCTCTGGGCGGCGCTGGCGGGGCTGGTGCTGACCGGGCGGATGCCGACGGCGACGCCCGGCACGGCGGTGGTGGCGGCGCAGGGCGCGGGCCGGGCGCTGGGCAACCTGGTCCGGTTCGGGGCCGCCCCCGTGGTGGAGGGCGGCACGGTGGTGGAGGGCGGCACGGTGGTGGAGGAGGGCCGCTTCGAGGAGCCGGCCTCGGCGGGCGGCCCGTTCGTCCGGCTCTGCGAGGAGGCGGGCCAGGCGCCTCCGCGCTGAGTGCGGGCGGCCCCGCCCGTCCCTGACGCACGACCGCCGCCTCCCGTACGCGTACCTGAGTACCGGTGCGAGAGACGGCGGTGGGCAGTGGGAAGCCCCGGCCGGGACGGGGGAATCACGGCCGGGGCGGCTCAGGTGTGGGGGCGGACGGCGGTCGCCTCGCGGCGAAAGGCTCCACAGGGCTTCAGCCGAACGATCGTCCCTGTGGGCGGAGGTCAGGCCCGGGGACACTTTCCGTCCGCTCCCACGGTTGGTTCAACTATGAACCATCTCCCGTTGTTCCGGGTCACCGGGGTCCCCCGGGTGAGGTGCGCCACTCCCCCGCGGGGCTGCCGGGGGCGGCGCCCCGGCACCAGGCGGGCGGCAGGGCCTAAGGTGCGGGCATGCTCCCAGCGGTGCCGCTCCTCCCCGCCCCCACCCACCCGCCGCGCAAGCCGGGAGGCGGTGCGGCATGACCCTCAACCAGCTCAAGGCGTTCGTCGAGGCGCAGCGGCTCGGCTCGTTCACCGCCGCCGCACGCTCCCTGGACATCGCCCAGGCCTCCGCCTCCGAACTGGTGCGCCGCCTGGAGGCGGAGCTCGACGCCGAGCTCTTCGTCCGCGGCAGCCGCACCCTCGCCCTGACCGCCGCCGGGCAGGAACTCCTCCCCTACGCCCAGGAGGCGGTGGAGGCCGCCGACAGCGGCGTACGGGCGGTCCACTCGCTGGGATCGCTGGGCGGCGGCACGGCCACCTTCGGGGTGCTGCGCAACGCCGACTACTACCTGCTCGCCGACCTCGTCCAGATGTTCCACGCCCGCTACCCGGCCGTACGGGTCCGCCTGGTGGGCCAGAACTCCGCGGAGACCGCCCTCGCCGTCGCGGCGGGTGACATCGAGGCGGGGCTGGTCGTCCTCCCGATCGACGATGAGGGACTGGCGGTCACCCCGCTGATGCGCGACGAGGTCCGCTACGTCAGCGCCAGCGCGGAACGGGCAAGCACCCCCGTGACCATCGAGGCGTTCGCCGAGGCCCCGCTCGTCCTCTACGACGCCCACTACGGCTGGAAGGACCCGACCCGGCGCCAACTGGCCGAGCGCGCCCAGCTCGCGGGGGTGCGCATCGACCCGCTGATCGAACTGGAGCACGTCGAGGCGGCGCTGAAGCTGACCGCCGCCGGGGTGGGCGACACGATCGCCAGCCGGGCGGTGATAGCCAGTCCGACCTTTCCCGCCGGGCTGCACACCGCTCCCTTCGCCGAGCCGCTGCACGACACCATCGCGCTGGTCAGGCGCCGGGGCCACCCGCTCTCCCGGGCCACCCGCGAACTGGCCCGCCTCGCCGAGGACACCATCCGCGAGATCAACAGCGGCCTGCTGGACTGACCGCCCCGGCCCGGAGCCGACCGCGTAGGGGCGCGCCGGGGCGCGCCCGCGTACCGGCGTGGGGCGGTGCACAGGAAAACCCTGTGGACCGCACAGGAATCGCCCCTCTAGTCCTGTGGCACCACCGCGTCTAACGTCCGGGACATGCAGATCACGCGCGACGAAGCACAGTCCCTCGCTCCCCTCCAGTGGCTCAAGAAGCCGGCCGTGGACGGCCCTCCCGCCCAGCGCGACCCCAAGGTGGTCGAGCGGGTCTCCCAGATGCTGGCGGAGATCGAGCGCAAAGGCATGGACGCGGTCCGCACGTACGCCCAGGAGCTGGACGGCTGGTCCGGCGAGCTGGAGGTGGGCCCCGCCGAGCTGAAGAAGTCCGGCGACGCCCTGCCCGCCGACGTCCGCACCGCCCTGGAGATGGGGTACGAGCGCACCCACAGGTTCGCCTCCGCGCAGCGCGAGCACCTGAGCGACTTCGAGATCGAACTCGCCCCCGGGGTCCGCGGCGGCCAGCGCTACGTCCCCGTCTCCCGCGTCGGCGCCTACCTGCCCGCGGGCCGGTTCCCCCTGCTGGCCAGCGCCTTCATGACGGTCGGCGTCGCCAAGGCGGCCGGGGTGCCGACCGTGGTGGCGTGCACCCCGCCCTCCGGCGAGCACGGCGCCCACCCGGCGGTGCTCTACGGCGCCCACCTCTCCCAGGCCGACCGCGTCTTCGCCGTCGGCGGCGTCCAGGCGCTCGGCGCGATGGCCTTCGGCCTGCTCGGCGAGGCCCCGGTCGACATGCTGGTCGGCGCGGGCAACGCCTTCGTCACCGAGGCCAAGCGCCAGCTCTTCGGCCAGGTCGGTATCGACCTGCTGGCCGGGCCCTCCGAGGTGGCCGTCCTCGCCGACGACACCGCCGACCCGGTCTGGGTCGCCGCCGACCTGCTCGGCCAGGCCGAGCACGGCCCGAACTCCCCCGCCGCCCTGATCACCACCTCCGAGAGGCTGGGCCGCGCGGTCGTCGCCGAGATGGACCGGCAGCTCGCGACGCTGGCCACCCGCGACATCGCCGGGCCCGCCTGGCGCGACTTCGGCTCCGTGATCGTGGTGCGCGACCGCGACGAGGCCGTCGCCGTGGCGGACGTGCTCGGCCCCGAGCACCTGGAGATCCAGACCGAGGACGACGACTTCTACCTGGAGAACCTCTCCAACTACGGGTCGCTCTTCATCGGCCCCTGGTCGACCGTGGCCTACTCGGACAAGGGCATCGCGGGCACCAACCATGTCCTGCCGACCGGCAAGACGGCCCGCTACAACGCGGGGCTCTCCGTCTCCCGCTTCCTCAAGCCGCTCACCTACCAGCGGGCCGCCAAGGAGGGCACGGCGGCGCTGGCACCGGCCGTCGAGCGCATCTCGGCCTTCGAGGGCCTGGCCGCGCACGGCGCCACCGCGACGCTGCGGATCGACGAGATCGGCCGGCGGTCCGGCGCCTTCGACTCGGTGCCCGAGGCGCTGCGCACCCAGCTCTGATCCCCCGCTCCGCCTCCCCGCCCGGGGAGGCGGAGCCCTCGGCGCCCGGGCACCGCACACGGCCGCGGCCGGTGTCCGCGCCTTCGACACCGCTGTCCGCCGGGGCCGCTCACCACGGCCCCGGCAGGCACCGCGCTCTCACCCCCGAGGATCTCCCCATGCACGACCAGCCCACCGCGCCTCCCCCCTCCGGCGGGACCGGCACCGCGCTCGCCAAGGGACTCAAAGGCCGCCAGATCACCATGATCTCCATCGGCGGGGTGATCGGCGCCGGGCTGTTCGTCGGCTCCTCCACCGCCGTCGCCGCCGCGGGCCCCGCCGTTCTCGTCTCCTTCCTGCTCGCCGCGCTCCTGGTGGTGCTCGTCATGCAGATGCTCGGCGAGATGGCGGTGGCCCAGCCCGACACCGGCTCGTTCTCCACCTACGCGGACCGGGCGCTGGGCCGCTGGGCCGGGTTCTCCATCGGGTGGCTCTACTGGTGGTTCTACATCCTGGTGATCCCCATCGAGGCGATCGCGGCGGGCGAGGTGATCGGCGGCCTGACAGCGATCCCCAGCTGGATCCCGGCGCTCGCCATGATCGCCCTGCTGGCCGGGAGCAACCTCCTCGCCGTCCGCAACTACGGCGAGTTCGAGTACTGGTTCGCCCTGCTCAAGGTCGTCGCCATCATCGCCTTCCTGGTGCTCGGCGCCCTCGCCATCCTCGGGCTGCTGCCCGGCTCGGACACCCACGGCATCTCCCGCCTCTGGAGCGAAGGCGGCTTCGCCCCCAAGGGCACCATGGCGATCCTGGCCGGGCTGCTCACCGCGATGTTCAGTTTCCAGGGCAGCGAGATCGTCACCATCGCCGCCGCCGAGTCCGAGGAGCCGAGGAAGAACATCAAGAAGGCGGTGCGCGCCGTGGTCTGGCGGCTCGGCCTCTTCTACATCGGCTCGATCTTCGTCGTCGTCGCCCTCGTGCCGTGGAACGCCGACAACCTCGCCGACGGCTCCTACCAGGCTGCCCTCGACCTCATGGACATCCCCGGCGCCGGCCTCATCATGGACGTCGTCCTGGTGGTCGCGGTCAGCAGCTGTCTCAACTCGGCGATCTACACCGCCTCCCGCATGGCCTTCTCCCTGGCGCGGCGCGGCGATGCCCCCGCCTCCTTCGCCGCCACCTCCCGGGCCGGGGTCCCGCGCAACGCGGTCGTCGCCTCCACTGTGATCGGCGTCGCCGCGGTCGTCGCCAACTACCTGCTGCCGAGCGTCTTCACGTACCTCATCGCCTCCAGCGGCGCCATCGCCCTGATGATGTACCTGGTCATCGCGGTCACCCAGTACGCCACGAGGCGCCAGGGCGGGCAGCCCGCGGAGGTGCGCATGTGGGGCTTCCCCTACCTGACCCTGGCCACCATCGCCTTCATCGCCGGGGTGCTGGCCCTGATGGCGGTCCTGCCGGGCCACCGGCTCGAACTCTGGCTCACCCTGGGCCTCGCCGCCGTCCTGGTGACCGTCGGCGTCCTGCGGCAGCGGCGCCAGGGCGGCCGCCCCCAGCTCCCGGACGAGGGCGGCACCGGGGCCGCCTCGGAACGGGCGGCGGCCCCGGCCGGGTGAGAGTCAGGAGGGGCGGGCGTGGGTGGCCCGGGGGACCAGTTCGGTGGGGAGGACGAGGCGTTCGCCGGCCGGGTCGGCCTCGCCGGTGATCCGCCGGACGAGCAGCCGGGCCGCCTGCCGCGACAGCTCGTCCAGGTCGTGCCGGACGGTGGTCAGCCGGAACACCTCCCAGGCCGCCATCGGCAGGTCGTCGAAGCCGATCACGGTGAGGTCCTCCGGCACCCGCAGCCCGGCGGCGAGGGCGGCGTTGAGCACGCCGATGGCGACCACGTCGTTGCCGCAGAAGACCGCCGTGGGCGCCTCGCCGGCGCCGAGCAGGCGAGGCAGCGCCCCGTACCCGGTGGCGTACTCGAAGGGGCCGCGGACCACGCGGCTCTCCGGCAGCGCGATCCCCGCGTCGGCCAGGGCGAGGCGGAAGCCCTGCTCGCGTTCGCGGCCGGTCGTGGTGTTGGCGGAGCCGAAGACGCCCGCGACGCCGCGGTGGCCGAGGCCGAGCAGCGTCTCGGCGACCAGGCGGCCGCCGCCCTCGTTGTCGACCACCGAGGCGTACTCGCCCGGGGCTCCGGTGTCGCGGTTGAGGAAGACGTACGGCATCCCGCGGCGGTCGAGCTGGGCCGGGAGGCGCGACTCCGTGGTGGCGGTGGCGAGGACCACGCCGTCCAGCGACTGGTCGAGCAGGCTCTCCCCGGCCACGGCCTCGTCGGACCGCTCGGTGAGGAGCATCATCCGGTAGCCCAGGCCGCGGAGTTCGTCATGGAGCGGGGCGACGACGTGCGGGTAGAACGGGTTGGTCAGATCGGTCACGATCACCCCGATCCGGCGGGTGGACCGCGTCGAGAGGGTGCGCCCCGCCTCGCTGGGCACGTACTGGAGCGCCTCCGCCGCACGCCGGACCTTCTCCCGCGTCGCCGCCGAGACCCGCGGGTCCTCGCGCAGGGCCCGGGAGACGGTGGGCTGCGAGACGCCCGCCAGCCGCGCCACGTCGTGACTGGTGATCGCCATCGGCCCTCTTCCCGTCGTCGCCCACGGCGCCGCCGTCCGCGCCGCCCATTGCACTATACGTATGTAGCCCGCACCGGGAGGTGCCACTCCCCCGCACCGGCACCGGCGGCAGCCGCCGCCCCCTCGGCACATCCGACGAGCCGCCCATCAGAGACCCGTCACGCGCAAGCTCGTCGCCAACCCCCTTCACCCTACGACGAGTCCTGTTCGGCATACGTCTGGAACCGGCCACACCACACCCCTTGACATCACCGACCACAGCGCCTGTCATGGAAATGCATACGTATTCCACTCCGAGGGAGCAGTCATGCCCGACGTCGTCGTGTCCACCGAGGAGCTGGGGCGCCGCACCATCCGCCGCAGCGACTTCGTCTCCTGCAACCAGGCGTTCATCGACTGCCGCACGCCGGGCTCCGACCGGAAGGAGAACTACGCGATGATCGGGCCCGGCGTCTCGCAGGCCGCCGGCCAGCACGTCAACCTCCGCCTGCCGCACGGCTACAACATCGGTGCCGCGGCCATGCCGCACGGCATCACCAACAACCTCCACCTGCACTACACGGCGGAGGTCTTCGTCTGCACCGAGGGCGAGTACCTGCTGCGCTGGGGGGCGGACGGCACCGAGGGTGAACTCCTGCTCCGGGCCGGGGACATCGCCTCCGTGCCGACCTGGATCTTCCGCGGCTTCACCAACACCGGGCCGGACGACGGCTGGATGTTCACCGTGCTCGGCATGGACGACACCGGCGGCATCATCTGGGGCCCCTCGGTCCTGCGCGAGGCCGAGGGCCACGGCCTCCGCCTCACCGCCGACAACCAGCTCGTCGACACCGTCGCCGGGGACGAGATCGCGCCCGGCACCGAGCTGACCGAGCCGATGGCGCAGGAGTACATCGACGGGCTGCGGCACTACAGCACCGAGCAGATGGGCCGTCGCGTCGCCGCCTTCGACCAGTTGGACTGGTCCGAGCGTCCCTTCCTGGACAGCACCCTGCCGGGCGGCGGGGTCCGGCTCAGCTCGGTGATCGGCTACGGCATGACGGAGGACCTGCACCAGGAGCCCCGCATCTTCAACCCGCACGGCCACAACGCCGCCTGGCTGCGCGCCGAACCCGGCCAGGGCGTCTCCGCCCACCGGCAGCACGAGACGCAGACGCTGATCGTCAAGGACGGCGAGTGGGAGATCACCCTCAACCGCACCGACCCCGTCACCGTCCGGCTCGGCCCCCGCGACATGATCTCCGTCCCGCAGGACGCCTGGCGCAGCCTGCGCAACACCGGTGACACCGAGGGCCACCTCCTCGTCGTCAACTCCGGGGACGGCCGGGTCCGCCTGGAGTGGGACGAGGAGGTCGTCAAGGCCGCCGCCGACGCGGGCCTCGGCGTGGACCACAACGGCTACGTCGCCCCGTACGCCCTGCTCCCCGGCTCCGCGCGCCGCCGGTGACCGGCGCGTCCGGCGGCACCGGCGGGCCGCTGCCCCTCGTGGTGGTCCCCGGCATGCTGTGCGACGAGAGCCTCTGGTCCGAGGTGGCCCTCCCGGCGGGCCACGAGGTGCGCCATCTGACGCTGGACAGGCCGGAGATCGGGGCGCTCGCCGAGAAGGCGCTCGCCCTGGTGGACGGGCCGTTCGTCCTGGTCGGGCTGAGCCTCGGCGCCATCGTCGGCTTCGAGGCGGTACGCCGGGCGCCGGAGCGGGTCGCGGGTCTGTGCCTCATGGCGACCAACGCGGGCGCGCCCCGGTCCGAGCAGTACGCCGCCTGGCGGGCGATGGACGCGCTGATCGACGACGGGCGCTTCGCGGAGGTCGTCGAGCAGACCCTGCCCGGCATGTTCGACCGGCCCGCGCCGCCCGCCGCGCAGGCCCAGCGCTACCGCCGGATGGCCCGCGCCGTCGGCCCCGAGGCGGCCCGCGCCCAGCTCGCCGCCCAGGCCACCCGTACCGACGCCCTCGACGCGCTGCGCCTGGCCCGCTGCCCCGCCGCCGTCCTGCACGGCACCCGGGACGCGCTCTGCCCGCCGGAGTTCCACGCGGCCCTCGCCGATGCGCTGCCGGACGCCCGGCTGCACACCCTGCCCGGGGCCGGCCACCTCCTCCCGTGGGAGCGGCCGGAGGCCGTCTCGGCGGTGGTGCGGGGCGTGGTCGCGGCGGCGGAGTCCGCCCGGTCGGCGCCCCGGGCCCCCGTACCCGCCTCCTCGCCCTGACCGCCCGCCCACCCGTCACCACCACCCGACGCACGCCCCCCTCACCCACGCCGACCGAAGAGAGCCGTCCATGCCCCGTTCCCTCAAGTCCCCTGCCCCCGCCGGTGAGGTTCGCGCGGCGCGCGCCGACGTCGCCGACCGCGTCCACGCCATCATCGAGGACATCCGCGCCCGCGGCGACGAGGCGGTCCGCCAGTACTCGGAGAAGTTCGACGACTGGAGTCCGGAGTCGTTCCGCCTCGGCCCCGACGAGATCGAGAAGATCGTCTCGGACGTGCCGAAGACCGTCCTGGACGACATCCGCTTCGTCCAGCGGCAGGTGCGTACCTTCGCCCAGGCGCAGCGCGACTCGATGCGGGACGTCGAGATCGAAACGCTGCCGGGCGTCCACCTCGGCCACCGGCACGTCCCGGTGGCCGGTGCGGGCGCCTACGTACCGGGCGGGCGGTACCCGCTGACCGCCTCCGCGCACATGACGATCGTGACGGCGAAGGTGGCGGGCGTGGAGCGGGTCGCCGCCTGCACCCCGCCCATCCGGGGCGAGATCCCCGCCGCGACCGTCGCCGCCATGCACCTGGCGGGGGCCGACGAGATCCACCTGCTCGGCGGGGTCCAGGCGGTGGCGGCGCTCGCGGTGGGCACCGAGACCATCGGCCGGGTCCCGCTCATCGCCGGGCCGGGCAACGCCTACGTCGCCGAGGCCAAGCGCCAGCTGTTCGGCGAGGTCGGCATCGACCTCTTCGCGGGGCCCACCGAGATCCTGGTCGTCGCCGACGAGCACGCCGACCCCTTCGTGGTCGCCGTCGACCTGCTCTCGCAGGCCGAGCACGGCCCGGACTCCCCCGCCGTCCTCGTCACCACCTCCGAGGCGCTGGGCCGCGAGGTGGAACGCCACGTCGAACGGCTGCTGCCCGCCATGCCCACCCGGGACTTCGCCGGTCCCGCCTGGCGCGACCACGGCGAGATCGTGGTCGCCGACTCCCTGGAGGAGGCCTTCGCGACCGCCGACGCGTACGCGAGCGAGCACGTCGAGGTCCTGACCGAGAAACCGCGCCAGGCCCTGGACCGGATGCGCGACTACGGGGCGCTCTTCCTCGGCGAGGGCACCTGCGTCTCCTACGGCGACAAGGTCATCGGCACCAATCACGTGCTGCCGACCAGGGGCGCGGCCCGCTACACCGGCGGCCTGTGGGTCGGGAAGTACCTGAAGACGGTGACGTACCAGGAGGTCACCGACACCTCCTCGTCGGCGCTGCTCGGCGAGGTGTGCGGGCGGGCCGCCCGGGTCGAGCTGTTCGAGGGCCACGCCCGCTCCGGCGACGTCCGGGCCGCCAAGTACGCGGGCGCCGCCCTGCCGTGGAACGAGGAGGGTGCCGCGTGACCGGCGCAGGAGCCCCGCTGGCGGGGCGCACGGCGCTGGTCACCGGGGGCGGCAGCGGGCTGGGCGCGGCGATCACCGCCGCACTGCTGGCCGACGGTGCCCGCGTGGTGATCACCGGCCGCAACGAGCGCGCCCTGAAGGAGACCGCCTCGGCGCTCGGGGCCGGGGTCGAGCACCGGGTCTGCGACGTCTCCCGGCCCGAGGAGGTGGCGGCGCTCGCGGAGAGCCTCGCCGGCGAGGAGGTCTCCGTCCTCGTCAACAACGCCGGGATCGCCGGTCCGGTGGCCGCGCTCACCGAGGTCCCCCCGGACGACTGGGACGAGGTCTTCGCCGTCAACGTGCGCGGCGTCTTCCTGATGTGCCGCGCTTTCCTCCCGGCCATGACGCGCCGGGGCGCCGGCGACGTCGTCAACGTCGCCTCGGTCTCGGGCAAGCGGCCACTGCTGGGGCGTACGCCGTACTGCGCCTCGAAGATGGCGGTCATCGGCCTGACCACGACGCTGGCCGGGGAGGTGGGACCGCACGGTGTCACCGTCAACTCGCTCTCCCCCGGGCCGGTCGCGGGTCCCCGGATGGAGCGGAACTTCCGCCTGGAGGCGGAACGCACCGGCGTCGGCCGCGCGGAGGCGGAGGCGGCCTTCGTGTCGCGCTCGGCGCTGGGGCGGATGGTCACCGAGGAAGAGGTCGGCGCCGCCGTGAGCGCGATGCTCCGGATGCGCGGGCTCTGCGGGGCCGACATCGACCTCTCGGCCGGGATGGTCGCACGGTGACCGGGACCGGGGCGGGGCGCCGCTCCCTCAAGCGGCGGCTGGCGGCGGGTGAGCGGCTGCACGGGGTGCTGCTGCGGCTGCCGTCTCAGACGCTGGTGGAGATGGCGGGGGTGGCGGGCCTCGACTACGTGGTCGTCGACTGCGAGCACGGGCCCGCCGACACGATCGCCCTCCAGCACCATCTGACGGCGGCCGCCGCACACGGCCTGGACGTGCTGGTCCGCGTCGGCACGGACGAGCCCGCGCTCGCCCTGCGCTGCCTGGACCTGGGGGCCGCCGGGATCATCCACCCGCACGTCGACAGCGCCGAGGACGCGCGCCGGGCGGTCGCCGCCGACCACTACCCGCCGCTGGGGCGGCGGGGGTTCGCCACGTACAGCAGAGCCGGCCGGTTCGGCACCGTGACGGCCGCCGAGCACCTGGCGGCGGCCGAGGAAACCCTGGTGGTCGCCATGGTGGAGACGGCGCGGGCCTGCGCCGCCGCCGGGGAGATCGCCGCCACGCCGGGGGTGGACGCCGTCCTGGTCGGCCCGGCGGACCTGGCGGCGGAGTGCGGCTTCCCCGGGCCGGAGGCGGTCGGCGAACTGATCACGCAGGCCCACCGGGCGACCGGAGAGGCGGGCCGCGCGGTCATGGCGATCGTGCCGGACACCGCATCCGCCCGCGCGGCCGGAGAGGCCGGCGCCCAACTGGTCCTCTACAACCTGGCGCAGGTCCTCATGGACACCTTCGCGTCCCTCGCCGCACCGGCCTCCGCGCGGCGGGCGGGGCGCCCCTGACAGGGCTCCGCGGAACCAGCCCCTCCGAGCACGCGGAGGGGCTGGCCGTCCGGTACCCGCGCCCGCCCCGAACCGGCCCCGAACAGCGCCGATTCCCTCTCTCCCCACCTCTTGACGCCCCTTGCCGCGCTCCCTAGTGTTCGCGGCACGTTCATACGTATGCATCGCTTGCATCACTCTCGTCACCGCGCGAACGGAGAAGCCATGTCCGCTGTAGCGCCGCCCAGCACCGAGACAGCCTCACCCGAGGTCGACCGGGACAAGCGGAACGCGATACGCCGCGCCATCGGCGCGGGAAGCATCGGGAACTTCGTGGAGCAGTTCGACTACGGGCTCTACGGCTACATGGCCCCGATCCTCGCCCCCGCGTTCTTCCCCGCCAGCGACCCGGCGGTGGCGGTGCTCAGCACCTACGCGATCATCGCCATCGCCTGCCTGTTCCGTCCGCTGGGCGGCACCCTGGTCGGCCGCTGGGGCGACCGGGTCGGCCGCAAGAAGACCCTGCTGTGGACCATCGTGGCGATGGGCGTCACCACGGCCCTGATCGGCGCCCTGCCGACGTACCACCAGATCGGCGTCCTCGCCCCGCTGCTCCTGCTCTTCCTCCGGGTGATCCAGGGCATGGTCTCGGGCGGCGAGTACGTGGGCGCGGTCGCCTTCATCGTCGAGTGGGCCGAGCCCCGGCGGCGCGCCTACTGGGCCTCGTACGCCTCCAACAGCTGCTTCGTCGGCATCCTCGCCGGGGCCGGTACGGCGGCGCTGACGAGCTGGGTCTTCCAGGGTCCCGCGCTCGACTCCTGGGGCTGGCGGATCCCGTTCCTGCTGGCCCTGCCGCTGAGCGCGGTCGGCATCTGGCTGCGCCGGCGCATCGAGGAGACGCCGGAGTTCGTCCGCGCCACCGAGGACGGCACCAAGGTCGTGGAGGCGCCGATCCGGGAGGCGCTGCGCTCGCAGTGGCGGCCGATCCTCGCCTTCTGCGGCGTGTCGATCATGGGCGCGATCCTCTCCTACACGTGGGTCACCTTCTATCCCGAGTACCTCACCGGCACCCTCGGGCTGCCGCGCTGGATGGCCCTGACCTCCAACGCCATCTCGATCGCCGTCCTCATCCCCATGCTGCCGCTGGCCGGCGTCATCTCGGACCGGATCGGCCGCAAACCCATGCTGATCACCGGCGCCCTCGCGTGCATCGTGGTGGTGCCGCTGGCCTTCCGGGTGGGTGAGACGGGCACCTTCGGGGCCGCCATCGCCAGCCAGCTGATCTACCTGGTCCCGGAGTTCTTCCTGACCGGCATCATCACGGTCTGCACCGCCGAGATGTTCGCGACCCGCACCCGGTTCAGCGCCAGCGCCATCGCGTACAACAGCTCGTTCTCCATCTTCATGGGCATCACGCCGTTCGTCGCCGCGCTCCTGGTGAGCACCTTCGGCACCATCTACGCCGTCTGGGGCTACCTGGCGGTGGCCGCGGGGCTCGCCCTGGTGGTGATCAGCTTCTTCATGACGGAGACGTACCGGAGCGGGCTGGGGGACGACAAGTACGCCCATTGAACCCCGCCGCTCCGAGCCGCCGAGGACCGCCTGCGGACCGGGACCCTTCCCTCACCGGCCTTCACCCCCGCTCTATCAACTACATACGCATGCACGCCGCGTGACAACCCCTCCGCACCACCCTGTGAACCTGAAAGAGGACACCGCCATGCCGCTCGACCCCGTCGCCTACCAGCCCTACGCCGACCCGGACGACTTCATCCGCGAGGTCACCGACCGGATCTGGGTGGGCCGGGACATCTCCTACATCGTCGACAACTACGAGCCGGACTCGATCGTCCACGCCAGCCTCGGCACCGTCGTCGGGCGGGACGGCGTCATCGAGGGCAGCACGATGCGGATGGGCAGCACGCCCGGTCACATCGGCCAGGCCGAGGACGTGGTCTGGGAGGCGCGCGGGGACGACGCCTTCCTCAGCTCGCACCTGGTCTTCTCCGCCGACGAGCACCTGGTGGACGGCCGGAACATCCGCATCCGCAAGCGCACCGTCGCCAACTGCCTCTACCGCAGGGGCCGGATGGTCGAGGAGTGGGTGGTCCGCGACGACCTCGCCGACTGCCTCCAGCGCGGGGTGGACCCGGCCGAGGCCGCCCGCGCTCTGCGGTTCCAGGGCTACACCGGTTCGATGACCGAGGAGCCGCCCGCGGACGTGCTGCGGGCGGGCGTCAGCGGGCCGCGCCCGGACGACTTCCGGCCCGAGTGCGAGATGGTCCTGGAGTTCATCGACGAGGTCTGGACGCAGCGCCGCCTCCAGAAGGTCCACGACTACATGGCGCGCGACCTCTTCCTGCACACCGTCGGCGACCGGACCGTCATCCGCCCCGAGCGCTACCAGGCCGACCTGCTCTCCCTGGTCGGCGCCTTCCCCGACGCCCGCTTCGCCGTCCGCGACGTGCAGACCAACTACGCCGAGCGGTACGCGGGCCTGCGCGTCGCCGTGCTGTGGACCCTGCACGGCAACTACCGGGGCACCCCGGTCTTCGGCCCCCTGACCGACCGGCCCGTCACCCTGCTCGGCGTCTCCCAGTTCCTCGTCCAGAACGGCCGGATCGTCCGCGAGTACCGCGTCTACGACGAGATCTCGCTGCGGGCCCAGATCAACAGCACGCGCGGGGACGGCCCGGATGTGGAGGCCAACATCTACTGACGGGGCAGGGCACCGGCGGCGCCTTGAGGCCACGCCGACGGCGGAGGGGCCCGATGCGCGGGCGCCGGGCCCCTCCGCGGCGCCGCCGCCGGCGGCGCCGCGCACCACGGCCCGGGCCCCGGACGGAGGACCGCCGACCGGGACGGACGGGCCCCGCGCCCGACACGGCGGGTCCCGGCGGGTACTAGCGTGTGACGTATGAGCCGTTCCACGTCGTCCGCGTCCCCCGGTCCCTCCGCGCCCACCGCGCACCGCGGCGGGCTGAGCCTGTCGTGGCCCGGGGGGACGGTGCCCGAGGCCGCCCGGGGCGGGGCGGCGGTGGTGACCGGTGTCTTCGATCTGCTGCACGTGGGGCACGTGCGGTTCCTGGCGGAAGTACGGGAGCGGGGGCTGCCGCTGCTGGTGGGGGTCGAGGACGACCTGCGGACCCGGGGCTGGAAGGGCCCCTCCCGCCCGTTCCAGCCGGAGGCGGAGCGGGCGGAGATCCTGCGGGCGCTCCGCCCCGTCGACGGGACCTTCCTGATCCACGGCGACCCGGCGGTGACCGACTGGTCGGCCTACGCGGCGCTGCTGGCCCCGCTCGCCCCCGGCGCCATGGCCTGGACCGCCCGCGACCCGTACACGGCGCAGAAGCGGCGGGCGGCGGCCGGGCTGGGGGCGCGGGCCTGGGAGATCGGGGCGACCCCGGACCGGTCGACGACGCGGATCGTGAGCGGCCGGATGCCGGAGGGTCCGCTCGGCTGAGCGCTCAGGGGCGTCCGGCCGGGCCGATGGCCTCGGCGGCGGGCGGCGGTGCGGGCGGGGTGCCGTCACCGAACGGGTGGCCGCCCAGCTCCTCGCGGTGGTGGGGCGAGAGCCAGCCGGTGAGGTCGGGGCCGAGGGGGACGATGCCGGTCGGGTTGATTCCGGTGTGCACCTGGTAGTAGTGCCGCTTGATGTGGTCGAAGTCGACGGTGTCGCCGAAGCCGGGGGTCTGGTAGAGGTCGCGGGCGTACGCCCACAGCACCGGGTCCTCGGTGAGCTTCTCCCGGTTGCACTTGAAGTGGCCGTGGTAGACGGCGTCGAAGCGGACCAGGGTGGTGAAGAGGCGGACGTCGGCCTCGGTGATGGTGTCGCCGACCAGGTAGCGGCGGCCCGCGAGGCGTTCGGAGAGCCAGTCCAGGCGCCGGAAGAGGGCGCGGTACGCCTCGGCGTACTCCTCCTGGGTGGGGGCGAATCCGGCGCGGTAGACGCCGTTGTTGACGTCCTGGTAGACGGCCTCCATCACCTCGTCGATCTCCTCGCGCAGCCGCTCCGGGTAGAGGTCCGGGGCGCCCGCGCGGTGCAGGTCGGTCCACTGGGTCTCCAGGTCCAGGGTGATCTGCTGGTAGTCGTTGGTGACCAGTTCGCCGCTGGGGACGTCGACGATCGCGGGCACGCTGATCCCGCCGTCGTACTCCTTCTCGCGGGCGTGGTAGGCCTCGCCCAGGTAGCGGATGCCGAGGACCGGGTCGACCCCGTCGGGGTCGAGGGTGAAGCGCCAGCTCCGGTCGTCCTGGAGCGGGTCGGTGACGGCGAGGGAGAGCGCGTCCTCCAGGCCCAGCAGGCGCCGGACGACGAGGGCGCGGCTGGCCCAGGGGCAGGCACGGCTGGCGACCAGGCGGTAGCGGCCGGCCTCGACGGGCCAGCCGTCGCGGCCGTCGGCGGTGATGCGGTCGGCGAAGTGGCTGCGGGCCCGTTTGAAGGGCTTGTGGCCGTACTCGGCGTTGCCGTTGGCGTCGGCCGCGGGGGCGGCGGGGGTGCTCATCGCCGGGCTCCTTCCGGTGGGGATCGGTGGCGGGGGACGGTCATCATCCGTTCCCCGTCCGCGGTGTTCGTGGCTCCTCCCCACCCGTCCGGGGGAACATACGTCTCCCGTTTCTCCGGTACGGGGTGAGGGGCGTTCAGGAGGCGGCGGGGCGGCGGCCCTCCCGGCGGCCGGCGGCGACGTCGGCGACGGCGACGATCAGGGCGGCGACGACGAAGGCGACGGAGACGATCAGGCCGTGGTCGTAGGCGTCGGCCCAGCCGTCCGGTCCGACCTGGGCGAAGAAGACGGCGCCGACGGCGGCGATGCCGACGGCCGAGCCGACCCGCTGCCCCGTCTGGAGGGTGCCCCCGGCGGACCCGGCGGTGTGCACGGGCACCTCGGAGAGGGTGAGGGTCTGGTTGGGCGCGATGACCAGGCCGCTGCCGAGCCCGGCGAGCAGCAGCGGCAGGGCCATCGCCCAGCCCGCGTTGGTGCCCGGGACCATGTGCACGGCGAGCGCGGTGAGCGCCAGCCCGGCGGCGACCATGGTGAGGCCGACGACCACCAGCGGCCTGCCGAACCGGGAGACCAGGCGGCCGCCGGTCCCGGCGGCGAGGCCCGAGCCGAGCGCGAAGGGCGTGATGGCGACACCGGCCTGGAGAGCGGAGTACCCCAGGCCTGACTGGAGGTAGAGCGTGGTGATGAAGAAGATCGAGGTGAACCCGGCGAAGTACAGCAGGATCAGCAGGCAGCCCAGCCAGTAGGAGCGCACCCGGAAGAGCGAGAGGGTGACGACGGGCTGGAAGCCGTTGCGGGCGCAGCGCCGCTCCCAGAGGAGGAAGACGGCTAGGAGGGCCACGGCGACGGGGAGCAGCAGCCATTTGCCGTTGCCGCTCCACTGCTGCGACTGCACGAACGGCAGCAGCAGCGCGACGATGCCCAGGCCGAGCAGGACGACGCCGACCGGGTCGAGGTCGCGCAGCCGTACGTGGCCCGCGTGCGGGGTGTCGGGGAGCAGCCGCCGGGCGAGCAGCACGCAGACGACGCCGAGCGGCAGGTTGACGTAGAAGACCCAGCGCCAGCCCTCCTCGTGGCCCGCGGCCTGGATGAGGAGGCCGCCGAGGAGGGGGCCGACGGCGGTGGAGATACCGACGACGGTGCCGAACATGCCGAAGGCGCGGCCGCGTTCGCGGCCCTGGAACATCTGCTGGATGAGGGCGGAGATCTGCGGGGAGATCAGTCCGCCGGCGATGCCCTGCACGAGGCGGGCGATGACCAGCCAGGTGCTGTTCTGGGCCGCTCCGCAGGCGGCCGAGGAGAGGGTGAAGAGGACCAGTCCTGCGATGAAGACGGTCCGGCGGCCCCGTGCGTCGCCGAGGCGGCCTGCCGGGATGAGGAAGAGGCCGAAGGCGAGTGCGTAGCCGGAGAGGACCCATTGGAGGTCGGACTCGGGGGTGTTGAGGCCGGTGCGGATGGAGGGCAGCGCGACGTTGACGATGGAGACGTCGAGGAGCGTCATGAAGCCCGCGACGAGGCAGACGCCGAGAGCCCGCCAGCGCCGGGGATCGGGCTCGTTCGCCTCGGGCGGGTGTAGCTGCTGACTCACCGTGCCTGCCCCCTGGTGTCGGGTCGGTGCGGGCGGGGCCCCGCCCCTGGGGGCGGCCGCGCAGGACGCCGCGGCCACCCCCTCGCAGCCTAGTGGTGGTGCGGCGGTTCCTCGCGCCGGGCGGGGCGCACGGGTGGGGCGGCGTGGGGGCGGGCGGACACGGAGGTCAGTGCGGGCGGTCGCCGACGACGGCGACGCGTTCGGCGACGCGGCGGTGGCCCGCGTAGTCGCCGGAGGCGTAGTGCTGGGTGGCCCGGTTGTCCCAGAAGGCGACGTCTCCGGCGCGCCAGTGGAAGCGGACCTGGTACTCGGGGACGTGGGCCTGCTGGAAGAGGAGCCTGAGCAGCCGGTCGCTCTCCTCCTGGGGCAGGCCGGTGATGCGGGTGGTGAAGGAGGTGTTGACGAAGAGGGTGCGGCGGCCGGTCTGCGGGTGGCGGCGCACCACGGGGTGCTCGACGGGCGGGAAGGTGTCCTGGAAGGCGGCGAGGTGGTCGGCGGAGGTGAAGCGGGCGAAGCCGGGGAGGTAGTCGTGGACGGCGCGCAGTCCCTCGACGCGCTCCTGGACGGCCTCGGGCAGGTTGTCGTAGGCGGCGGCCATGTCGGCCCAGAGGGTGTCGCCGCCGTACGGGGGCACCTCGCGGAGCTGGAGAACGGCGCCGAGGGCGGGGTTCTCGCGGAAGGTGGTGTCGGTGTGCCAGACGTTCTCGAAGGTGGGGACCTGGCTGCGGTCGAAGCGGACCACGTCCTTGGCGTCGCCGGTGGCGAGCAGCGGGTTGGTCTCCAGTTCGCCCCAGCCGCGGGCGAAGTCGCGCTGCGCGGCGGAGGTCAGGTGCTGGCCGCGGAAGAACAGCACCTTCCACTCCAGCAGCGCCCGGTCGAGTTCGGCGCGGACGGTGTCGGCGAGCGGGCGGGAGAGGTCCAGGCCCCGGATCTCAGCGCCGATGAGGGGCCCCTGCGGGACGAGGGTGAACCGCTCGTACGGCCGGTCCTCGGCGCCCTCGGCGAGGCGCCGCAGCAGGCGGGGGCCCTCGTGGATGCCGTCGGCGGGGACGCGGTGGTCGCGCAGCCGCGGCGGCGCGGCGGGGGTGGTGGTCGGTTCCGCGGTGATGCTCATCGGTCGGTCTCCCTCTGCTCGGAGCCGCGGCACGGGGGCGCGCGGCGGGGTGGGACGGTACCGGTCCCGCGCGCAGGGAGGAGAGAGTGGCCGGGCTCCCGGACCGAGGCGTCCGGAGCGGGCTTCCTGGCTGCGCCGGGGTTACCGGGGATCAGCGACAGGAAGGGGCCGGGGGCGAACCCACCCGGCCGCGACGGTGCAGCGGGCTGAGCCCGCGCCGTACCCCCTGCGCGCAGGAGGCGCGGAACGGCGCGTCCTGGGAGCGGAGTCGGGGGTGCGGGTGCATGGCCGCACCGTACCGCAGGCCCCCGGGGGCATGGCAGGGGGTCTCAGTCGTCGGGACGGGCGAGGCGGGCGGCGCGGCGGAAGACGTCGGCGGCCATCTCGGGGGTGAGGCGCCTGGTGGAGGTGTTGCGGGGGCTCGGGTGGTAGCAGCCGAGGAGGTCGAGCGGGCCGTCGGGGCCCTCGATCCGGGTGTGCGCGCCGTGGCCGAAGGCCGGGCGGGGCCTGGGGAGGACGTACCCGGCGGCGGTGAGGACGGGCATGAGGGCCTGCCAGCCGAAGCCGCCGAGAACGACCGCGGCCCGCAGGGTGGGTCCGAGCAGGGCGAGTTCGCGGGCCATCCAGGGACGGCAGGTGTCGCGTTCGGCGGGGGTGGGGCGGTTGTCGGGCGGCGCGCAGTGCACCGGGGAGACGAGGCGGGTGCCGTACAGGCGCTGGCCGTCGTCACGGCTGCGGGAGGTGGGCAGCGCGGCGAGGCCCGCGGCGTGCAGGGCGGTGAAGAGGAAGTCGCTGGTGGGGTCGCCGGTGAAGAGGCGCCCGGTGCGGTTGCCGCCGTGCGCGGCCGGGGCGAGCCCGATGACGGCGAGGGAGGCGTCGGCGGGGCCGAAGCCGGGGACGGGCCGCGCCCAGTACGTCTCGTTGCGGTACGCGGCACGACGGACCCGCCCCACCTCCTCACGCCAGTCGACCAGCCGGGGGCAGGCCCGGCAGTCGACCAGCCGGGCGTCCAGGGCGTCCAGGCCGGGGGCGGCGGGGGCACTGAGGGCGGGGTAGCCGGGGTCGTCCGGGTGCGGGCCGGGGGTGACGGGGCGGTGCATGGGGCCACCGTACGGCGGGAGGCGGGGCCGGGAGCGAGCGTGGGTGCGGTGCCGCGGGGTCAGGGGCGGCTCCCGGGGGGGGGGGGCGCCCGACCGGCAGGGGCGGCCACGCCGGCCGGCGTCGATGCCCGAGGTGACGCCCGGCCCGCCGACACGCACCCGGCCCGGACCCACCCGCGTGCCCGGCCGGGGTGTACTCGCGGCGGGTGCGGGCAGCGGCGAAGATGGCGGCGGACCCTGGCCCGGACGAGGAGAAGGAGAACGCGGATGGCCCACGAGCGTGCGGGAGAGGCGGCACGGCCGGACGACCTGGTCGACGTACCACGGCTGGTGACGGCCTACTACGCGCTGCGGCCGGACCCCGAGGACCCGGCGCAGCAGGTCTCGTTCGGGACCTCGGGGCACCGGGGCTCCTCCCTGGCGACGGCGTTCAACGAGGCGCACATCGCCGCCACCAGTCAGGCCATCTGCGAGTACCGGGCCCTCCAGGGCACCGACGGGCCCCTCTACCTGGGTGCCGACACGCACGCCCTGTCCGAGCCCGCCCGGGTGACGGCCGTGGAGGTCTTCGCCGCCAACGAGGTGCAGGTCCTGCTCGACCTCGGCGACGGGTACACGCCGACCCCGGCGGTCTCGCTGGCGATCCTGGAGTACAACCGGGGGCGCACCTCGCACCTGGCCGACGGGGTGGTGGTCACGCCGTCGCACAACCCGCCCACGGACGGCGGATTCAAGTACAACCCGCCGAACGGCGGTCCGGCCGCGGGCGAGGCGACCCGGTGGATCCAGGACCGGGCCAACGAGATCATCGCGGGCGGGCTGAAGGAGGTCCGGCGCGTGCCCTGGGCGCGTGCCCTGGCCGCGCCGACGACGGGCCGTCACGACTTCCTCAGCCAGTACGCCGACGCGCTCGCCTCGGTGGTGGACCTGGCGGCGGTGCGCAAGGCGGGGGTGCGGATCGGCGCCGACCCGCTGGGCGGCGCGTCGGTCGGCTACTGGGGCCGGATCGGCGAGCAGTACGGGCTGGACCTGACCGTGGTCAACCCGCGCACCGATCCCGCCTGGTCGTTCATGACGCTGGACTGGGACGGCAAGATCCGCATGGACTGCTCGTCGCCGTACGCGATGGCCTCGCTCATCGAGCAGCGCGACCGGTACGACATCGCCACGGGCAACGACGCCGACGCCGACCGGCACGGCATCGTCACGCCGGACGGCGGGCTGATGAACCCCAACCACTACCTGGCGGTGGCGATCGGCTACCTCTTCGAGCACCGCGAGCGGTGGTCCGCCGCCACCGGCATCGGCAAGACACTGGTCTCCTCCTCGATGATCGACCGGGTCGCGGCCGACCTGGGCCGGGAGCTGGTGGAGGTGCCGGTCGGCTTCAAGTGGTTCGTGGACGGGCTGATCGACGGCTCGCTCGGCTTCGGCGGTGAGGAGTCGGCGGGCGCCTCCTTCCTGCGCCGGGACGGTTCGGTGTGGACGACCGACAAGGACGGCATCATCCTGGCGCTGCTCGCCTCGGAGATCCTCGCGGTGACCGGCAGCACCCCCTCGCAGCGGTACGCGGAACTGACCGGGCGGTTCGGCGCACCCGCGTACGCCCGGATCGACGCGCCCGCCACCCGCGAGGAGAAGGCGGTCCTCGCCCGGCTCTCGCCGGAGCAGGTCACGGCGGACACCCTGGCCGGGCAGCCGGTCACCGGGGTGCTCACCGAGGCGCCGGGCAACGGCGCGCCGGTCGGCGGCATCAAGGTGACGACCGCCGACGCCTGGTTCGCCGCGCGCCCGTCCGGCACCGAGGACGTCTACAAGGTCTACGCCGAGTCCTTCCTCGGCGAGCAGCACCTGGCCGAGGTGCAGGACGAGGCGAAGGCTGTGGTCCGGGCCGCCCTCGACGCCTGACGTGTGCTCCTTCGAGCGCCCCGCGCCCCGTCCGGGCGGGGCGCTCGGGAGCGCACCGGGACCGTGCCTCACGTGCCTGGGGCGACGATGCCCTCCGACTCGGGCCGATACGTGACAGCCACAGGCGAAGACGGCCCCGGAGGCGGAGACCGCCGCCTTCGACCGGGTCGGCGCGCTCCTCGCGGCGGGCGGCCGGTACGCCGCCATGTACGAGGCCCGGGCCGCGCAGTACGAGGCCGCGCCCCACGGCGCGGAGGGGGTGGTGCCGCTCCCCCGGCGGGCCGAACCGGCGGCGGGTGGGGAGGGGCCGGCCGAGCCCGGCCAGGACACGCCGTGGGCCGAGCCGGAGCCGCCGCCCGCCCCGGCGGAATCGAGCAGGTGAGCGATGGCATAATCCGGCTGACCGGGCCACCTGGACGACCGTGGACCACCTCGCGCCGTGCGCAAGGGAGTTGAGCGGCCCTCAGGGGCGCACCGGTGGCCGGGCCCGCGCCCGGCCGGTTCCGAGTCCCGTACCTCCGAGCCCCACCGGAGCAGCCCATGACGGCAACGCCCAAGCCCGTGATCGACACCAGCAGGCCGCACCCCGCCCGGGTCTACGACTGGCTTCTCGGCGGCAAGGACCACTACCTCGTCGACCAGGAGGTCGGCGAGAAGCTCCCCGCCGAGGCGCGGGCCAACGCCGCGCGCAACCGTGCCTTCATGCACCGGGCGGCGGCCTGGCTCGCCGGGCAGGGCGTCGACCAGTTCCTCGACATCGGCACCGGCATCCCCACCGAGCCCAACCTCCACCAGATCGTCCAGGCCGTGGTCCCCTCGGCCCGGGTGGTCTACGCGGACAACGACCCGATCGTGCTGCGGCACGCCGAAGCCCTGCTGGTCAGCAGCGAGGAGGGCGTCACCGACTACGTCCAGGCCGACGTCCGCGACCCCGAGGCGATCGTCGCCCACGCCCGGACCGTCCTGGACTTCAGCAGGCCGATCGCCCTCTCGCTGATCGCCCTGCTCCACTTCGTCCCGGACAGCGACGACCCGTACGGTGTCACGCGAGCGCTGGTCGACGCGCTGCCGTCGGGGAGCTGGCTGGTCCTCTCGCACGGCACCGCCGACCAGCATCCCGAGCTGGAGAACAGCACCAAGGACACCTACAAGAAGGGCGCCATCCCGCTGCGGATGCGGACCCGCGCCGAGGTCGAGCCGTTCTTCGAAGGGCTGGAGCTGGCGGCGCCGGGCCTGGTGACGGCCACCGACTGGTACCAGGAGGAGCCGGCGCCGGTCAGTGAGCGCAGCGGCTTCTACGTGGGTGTGGCGCGGGTTCCGTAACCACCGGCGGGTCAGGCCGGGGCCGCCGCCCGGTGCCGCAGGCGGCGCAGCATCCGCGCGTCGCTGAAGCCGACGGCGCGGGCGGCGCTCTCGGCAGGGGTGCCCTGGCCGATGAGGTGGCAGGCGTGTTCCAGGCGCACCTGCTGCTGGTAGCGGAGTGGGGTCAGTCCGCCGGTGGCCCGGGCGAAGAGCCGGGTCAGGGTGCGCGGGCTGACCAGGGCGGCGTCGGCGAGGACCGTGAGCGGCAGGGGGTCGGCGAACCGGGCGTCGATGAGGTCCTGGGTGCGGTGGACGGCGTCGTCCAGGTGGGCGCGGTGCCGGAGCATGACGCTGGCCTGGGGTTCGTGGCCGTTGCGGCGGGCGTGGACGACCATGCTGCGGGCGACCCGGGCGGCGAGCGCGGGGCCGTGGCGTTGGGCGAGCAGGTGCAGGGCGAGGTCGATGCCGCTGGCGATGCCCGCCGAGGTGACCACCCGGTCGTCGGTCGTGTACAGGACGTCGCGGACCACGGTGGCCCGGGGGTGGCGGGCGGCCAGCTCGTCCTGGAGTTCGTGGTGGGTGGTGCAGCGGCGCCCGTCGAGCAGCCCCGCCTCGCCCAACGCCCCGGCACCGGAGCAGACGCTGGCGACCGTGCCCCCGGCGGCGTGGTGGGCGCGCAGCCTCTCCCGCGTCCGGGGCCCGAACCAGGGGCCGCCGCCCAGCCGCGGCGAGCGGCGGCCGGGGACGAGCAGCAGGTCGCCCGGGCCCAGGTCGGGCCAGTCGGTGGCGGCCGACAGCGGCAGCCCCTGGGCGCTGACGACCTGCTCCCGCTCGGCGACGTAGCTGAGGTGGTACGGGTGGCCGAGATCGGTGGCGGTGCTGAACGCCTGGGCCGGGCCGGCCAGGTCGAGCAGGTGGACACCGGGCAGCAGCAGGAGGACGACGTGGGTCACCCGGCCGATACTGCCACCCCGGTGGCACCGCCGGTGCGCTCGGCCGCCCGTTCGGCCTCCAGTTCGGCGACGGTGGCGATCCTGGCGAACCGGTCGCGCAGTACGGCCTCGGTGCGCTCCACGATCTGGGCGGCACTCAGGCCGCCGACGCCGTCCGTGGTGGTGGCGTCGGTGACGAAGGTGACCGCGTAACCGAGGTCGCTGCCGACCCGGGCGGTGGTCTCGACGCACTGCTCGGTGCGGATTCCGCAGAGCGTCAGCGCGGTGACGCCGGCCTCGGTCAGCAGGCGCTGGAGCGGGGTGGTGGTGAAGCAGTTGTGGGAGGTCTTGGTGAGCAGGGGTTCGCCGGGCAGTGGTGCGTCGAGTTCCGCGAAGAGGCGGACGTGGCCGTGCTCGGGGTCGAAGACGTCGCCGGTGCCGGGTTCGGTGTGCAGGACGCGGACGACGAGGTCGCCCCGGTCGCGGGCGACGGCCACCAGGCGGTTGACGGAGCGGGCGATGCCGGGATCGGCGATCCGGGCCCACTCGGGCCGGGCGCGGAAGGATTCCTGGACATCGATGACGATCAGGGCGCGGTTCATGGGAACCAGAGTGGCCTGCGAGGACTGCCCGGCGGCAGGCATGATCGGGGCGGGCTCCGGAACGATCCGGTCAGGAACGACCCGGCCCCGGCCACGCTTGGCCGGGGTGGGGCGCGTCCGGCCGGGGCCGGTGCGTGCTCAGAGGATGAGGATCGCGTAGGCCAGGAAGAATCCGGCCACCAGCAGGGTGACGACGATGATCGCCGTGAGCGGTCCGGCCGCCCAGCCCTTGGTGGGGTTGTAGGTCTCCCGGGGACCGGTACCACCGACGCCGTCCTCGGCCGGGGGTGTCTCCTGGGGGTGCGGGCCGCCACCGCCCTTCATACCGGGGGTGACGCGCGACTTCCGAGTGATCGAGTGTGCGCTCATGGACTACTTGTACCCATTCGGCCCTGTTCTCATCGCGCCGCATCACAGAAATCCCACCGGCCCCGTTACTGCGTTCCCCGCACACCACCCACTTCGGGCCGTGGGGTGTGCCCGGGTCCGGGGTGCGCGCCCCCGGGTGCCGTCCCAGGATGGGCGCGACGGCCAGGGTCCGGTCCGGCACCCGCCGGAGCCGCCCAGCGCCGCGAGCCGACCGTGAGGGAGCTTCACATGATCACCGCGGAGACGACGACGGCACAGGTCCGCTCGGCGCTGCGCCGCGCCCTGCCGAAGAACGAACGCCCCGGCCTGGTGCTGCGCGCCATGGACCGGCTGGAGCGTGCCTCGGTCCTGGACGCCGTCGCCGAACCCCTGCGGCGCGGGGTGCGCTCGCTGCCGCTCTCCCGCGCCGCCCGCGACGCCCTGCACGGCAAGTGGCTCGGTCACCCCGTCCACCCGGTCATGGTGCAGGTCCCGATCGGCGCCTGGCTCTCCTCGGCAGTCCTGGACCTGGTGCCGGGGGCGAAGGTGCCCTCGCGCGTCCTGATCGCCGTCGGGCTCGCCGGGGCGGGACCGGCCGCGATCACCGGCTGGACCGACTGGGCGGACCTGCACAAGGAGCAGGTCCGGGTCGGCCTCGTCCACGCGGTCCTGAACTCGGCTGGGATCTTCTGCTACGCCGGGTCGCTCGGGGCGCGGCTCGTCGGCCGGGAGGCGACCGGGCGGATGCTGGCGCTGGCCGGGCTCACCGCGGTCGGGGCGGGCGGGGCGATCGGCGGGCACCTGGCGTACCGCCAGGCGTCCGGCGCCAACCACACCGAGAGCCTGCCGCACCTGGTCCCGCCGGGGTGGCACGCGCTGGGCGCGCTCGCCACCGTCCCGCTGGGACGACCGGTGC
Source organism: Streptomyces sp. NPDC058373 (assembly GCF_042723275.1). Lineage (NCBI taxonomy): Bacteria > Bacillati > Actinomycetota > Actinomycetes > Kitasatosporales > Streptomycetaceae > Streptomyces > Streptomyces sp. NPDC058373. The sequence goes on from NZ_JBHXJE010000002.1 coordinate 45,759, forward strand.
GGCGGATGATCGAGGACGTCGCCGTCCTGGTGGTCCGGGACGCCGACGACACGCTCTCCGTCATCGCCGACCACTGCAGCCACCTCGGAGGCCCGCTCTCCGAGGGGACGATCCGCGAGGGCTGCGTCACCTGTCCCTGGCACGGCAGCGTCTTTCGCCTCTCGGACGGCTGGAACGTCGAGGGCCCCGCCACCTCCCCGCAGCCCGCCTTCGACGTGCGGATCACCGACGGCGAGGTCGAGGTGCGGCTGCGCCGCGGTACGCCCCGCCGCAGCCGGCTGGCGCTGGCCCGCCACCGCTGAATCCTCATCCGCCCCTCCCCCGCCGGCGGCTCCCCGGCCTAGACTTCGCTTCTTCGAGACGCGGTGCGACCATCCGACGCCCGCCGTCCAGAGCCGATCCGACGGTGTGGGAGCGTACGTCCGTGTTCTACCAGCTACTCAAATACGTCCTGTTGGGGCCGCTGCTGCGGCTGATGTTCCGGCCCCGCATCGAGGGACTGGAGCACGTCCCCGAGGAGGGCGCGGCGATCGTCGCGGGCAACCACCTCTCCTTCGCCGACCACTTCCTGATGCCGGCGATCCTGCGACGCCGCATCACCTTCCTCGCCAAGGCGGAGTACTTCACCGGCCCCGGCGTCCGCGGCCGGCTGACCGCCGCGTTCTTCCACAGCGCCGGGCAGATCCCCGTCGACCGCTCCGGCCGCGAGGCGGGCCAGGCCGCGGTCCGGGAAGGGCTCGGCGTCCTGGACCGGGGCGAACTCCTCGGCATCTACCCGGAGGGCACCCGCTCGCACGACGGGCGGCTCTACAAGGGGAAGGTCGGGGTGGCCGCGATGGCGCTGAAGGCCGGGGTGCCGGTGATCCCGTGCGCGATGATCGGCACCTTCGAGGCACAGCCGCCCGGGCAGAAGTTCCCGAGCCCGCGCCGCATCCGCATCCGCTTCGGCGAGCCGCTGGACTTCTCGCGGCACGCGGGGCTCGCCGACGAGAAGGCCGTGCTGCGGGCCGTCACCGACGAGATCATGACGGCGGTCCTCGCCCTCTCCGGCCAGGAGTACGTGGACCGCTACGCGGCCGAGGTCAAGGCCGAGGAGGACCGGCGCCGCAAGGAGATCAGGCGGGCCGGGACCCGGCACGAGAGCTGACCCGGACGGCCCGCGGGCCGTCAGCCGCCCAGCGCCGCCCCGGTCTCGTCCAGCAGTCTGCGGAGCAGGCGGGCGTCGGGGGCCAGCGCGGTGACCAGTACGGCGGGCCCGGCCAGCGGGGTCAGCGCCGCGGAACCCGCGTCCGGGGAGCCGAAGAGCGCCGCCTCGGGGGGTTTCTCCGCGAAGGCCGGGTCGACCACCACGAGTTGGCCGAGGGCGCGCCGCCCGCCGAGGACGGCGGGCCCGTCCCAGCCGCCGGGGGCGCCGGGACCGCAGGCGAGTTCCTGGTCGAGCAGGGTCCGCCCGTCGTGGCGGACGGTCAGGCGGCTGGTCAGGGCGCCCGCGGATTCGCCGGTCCGCCCGAGGATCTGCTCCTCGCGCAGGACGAGCCGCCCGTCGCCGTGGACCTCGGCGCCCGTGGTGACCCGCAGGTCGCTCCCGGCCGCCGAGATGAGCTGCTCCGGTGCCCAGACCAGCCGGGCTCCCGGGGCGACGGAGAGCCGCACGCCGTACTCGGCGGGGCCGCCGCGCTGCCCGGGCAGGGCGAGGGTGGCGGCGGCGGAGCCGATCCGCAGCCGGGCTCCGGGCTCGGCGGTGGCGGTGACGGTCAGCCGGTCGCCGCCGAGCGGCCCGCTCATCGCGCCCACCAGCAGCACGCCCGCCTCGTCGGGGGCGCCGCGCACCCGGCGCAGCGCGAGCGGCCCGTCCCCCGCCAGCACGGGCAGGGCGGTGCCGCCGCGTCCGTCGGACCGGGCCCGGACACGGGCGTCGGCGGTGACCCCGGCGCCGCTCACGCCGTGGCCCGCCAGGCGGTGAGCCGGTCGCGGACCCAGGCGGCGACGGGGGCGACGCCGTCGCCGGTGCGCAGCGACTGCATCACGACGGGGAGTTCGCCGCGCTGCTCCTTGGCGTCGGCGGCCATCCGGGCGAGGTCGGAGCCGACGTGCGGGGCCAGGTCGGTCTTGTTGACGACCAGGAGGTCGGCGGTGGTGACGCCGGGGCCGCCCTTGCGCGGGATGTCGTCGCCCCCCGCCACGTCGATGACGAAGATCTGGGCGTCGGCGAGCCCCTTGGAGAAGGTGGCGGTGAGGTTGTCACCGCCGGACTCGACGAGGACGAGGTCGAGCGGGCCGACGGACTCCTCCAGGTCCTCGACGGCCTCCAGGTTGGCGGAGATGTCGTCGCGGATCGCGGTGTGCGGGCAGGCCCCGGTCTCCACGGCGCTGATCCGCTCGGGGGGCAGGACGGCCTCGCGGAGCAGGAACTCGGCGTCCTCGCGGGTGTAGATGTCGTTGGTGACGACGGCCAGCGCGTACGTGTCACGCAGGGCGCGGCAGAGCGCGGCGACGGTCGCGGTCTTGCCGGAGCCGACCGGTCCGCCGAGGCCGACGCGCAGGGCACGCCGGGTGCCGTCGGGGCGGTGCGGGTCGGCGCTGTGGGTGTGGTGGGGCTGGAAGGGCGTGTCGTGGTCGAGGTGCATGGGGTTCTCCGTTTCGGGTGCGGCTGGGCGCGGCGGCGCGGGTCAGGAGGCGAAGAGGCGTACGGGGCGGGCCGCGTGGGCCTCGGCGCCGATCTCCAGCAGCGGCGCCGAGGCGGCGGGCAGGGCGTCGGTGCCTTCGGTGGCGCAGCGGCGGGCCGCCTCGGTGGCGCGGGCGGCGGCCTCGTCCAGCTCGGGGGCGAGACGGGCGAGGACGGCGGTGGCGTCGAAGGGGTCGAGGGAGAGCAGCCGGACGGTGGCGGTGGCGGGGCCGCTGACGCTCTCGTAGGCGGCGGCGTGGGCGGCGTCGAGCGGGGTGAGCCCGGCCGCGCGGGCGGCGAGGCCGAGGACGACGGGCTGGTGGGCGCCGCGCGGCCGGGCGGCGGCCAGCGCGTCGAGCGCCGGGTCGGGCCAGGTCGCCCGGGCCGCGCGGATCAACTGGCGGCCCAGGCGGCGGGCGGCGTTCCGCAGGGCCGGGGACGGCGTGCGGGCGTCGGCCGCCGCGTCCAGGGCGAGCGGGTCGGTGCCGTCGGCAGCGGCGGCGGCCAGGGCGGCGGCGACCAGGCCGGTGGTGTGCAGGCGGCCACGGCAGAACGCGGCGAGTCCCGCCGCGTCCCTGATCCGCCCGTCGGCGACGGCCTGCTCGGCGCCGCCGGAGTGCGCGTGGCCGCCCGCGGGGAAGCGGCCGTCGGCGAGGACCAGCAGGGCCGCGCGGCTCATCCGTTCCTCCTCAGAACAGGAAGTACCGCTGGGCCAGCGGCAGTTCGGTGGCGGGGGCGGGTTCGACCAGTTCCCCGTCGATGGTGACGGCGAAGGAGTCGGCGGCCACCTCGACCCGGGGGGTGGCGTCGTTCTCGCGCATGTCCGCCTTGGTGAGCCCGCGGGTGGAGCGGATCGCGGCGAACCGGCGGCCCAGGCCGAGCCGTTCGGGCAGGCCGTCGGCGAGGGCGGTGGCGGTGGTGAAGTTCAGCGAGTTGGCGGTGGGCGCCTTGCCGAGCGCGCCGTACATGGGCCTGGGCAGTACGGGCTGCGGGGTGGGGATCGAGGCGTTGGAGTCGCCCATCTGGGCCCAGGCGATCTGGCCGCCCTTGACGACGAGGCGAGGCTTGACGCCGAAGAAGGCGGGGTCCCAGAGGACGAGGTCGGCGAGTTTGCCGGGCTCGACGGAGCCGACCTCGTGGTCGATGCCCTGGGCGACGGCCGCGTTGACGGTGTATTTGGCGACATAGCGACGGGCGCGGTGGTTGTCGGCGGCCCCGTCGCCGGGCAGGGCGCCCCGGCGGCCCTTCATCACGTGCGCGGTCTGCCAGGTACGCAGGATCACCTCGCCGGCCCGGCCCATGGCCTGGGAGTCTGAGGACATGATCGAGATGGCGCCCAGGTCGTGCAGGACGTCCTCGGCGGCGATGGTGCTGGGCCGGATGCGGGACTCGGCGAAGGCGAGGTCCTCGGGGACGGCCGGGTTGAGGTGGTGGCAGACCATCAGCATGTCGAGGTGCTCCTCGACGGTGTTGACGGTGTGCGGCCGGGTCGGGTTGGTGGAGCTCGGCAGGATGTGGGGCAGCGAGACGGCGGTGATCATGTCGGGGGCGTGGCCGCCGCCCGCGCCCTCGACGTGGAAGGCGTGGATGGTGCGCCCGTCGATGGCGGCGAAGGTGTCGGCGACGAACCCGGCCTCGTTGAGGGTGTCGGTGTGGATGGCGAGCTGGGCGCCGGACTCCTCGCAGACGTCGAGGCAGGCGCTGATCGCGGCGGGGGTGGCCCCCCAGTCCTCGTGGATCTTGAAGCCGACGACCCCGGCCCTGACCTGGTCGCGCATGGAGGCGGCGGAGACGGTGTTGCCCTTGCCGAGGAAGCCGATGTTGACGGGGCTGTGCTCCATCGCCTCGAACATGCGGGCCAGGTGCCAGGCGCCCGGAGTGATGGTGGTGGCCTTGGTGCCCTCGGCGGGGCCGGTGCCGCCGCCGATGAGGGTGGTGATGCCGCAGGAGAGCGCCTCGTCGGTGATGCCGGGGCTGATGAAGTGGATGTGGGTGTCGATGCCGCCCGCGGTGAGGATCTTGCCGTTGCCCGCGATGATCTCGGTCTCGGGGCCGATGACCAACTCGGGGTGGACGCCGTCCATGGTGTCCGGGTTCCCAGCCTTGCCCAGCGCGGTGATCCGCCCGTCGCGGATGCCGACGTCGGCCTTGACGATCCCCCAGTGGTCGAGGACGACGACGCCGGTGATGACGGTGTCGGGGGCGCCCTCGGCGCGGGTGGTGCGGGACTGGCCCATCGACTCGCGAATGACCTTGCCGCCGCCGAAGACCGCCTCGTCGCCGGAGTGTCCGGGGCCGCCGCTGCGGTCCTCCTCGATCTCGACGAGGAGGGAGGTGTCGGCGAGGCGGATCCGGTCGCCGGTGGTGGGGCCGAACAGGTCGGCGTAGGCGGCGCGGGACAGCTCAGTCACGGGTGGCTCCGTTCTCGTCGGCCGCGTCGAGGCGGCCCGCGACGGCCCCGCGCAGTCCGGGGACGACGCGGGCCCCGGCCAGCGGCACGAGCCGTACGTCGACGGGGATGCCCGGCTCGAAGCGGACGGCGGTGCCCGCGGCGATCTCCAGGCGCTGCCCGTGGGCGGCGGCCCGGTCGAAGTCGAGCCCGGGGTTGGCCTCGGCGAAGTGGTAGTGGGAGCCGACCTGGACGGGCCGGTCGGCGGTGTTGAGCACGGTCAACTCGGTGACGGGGCGCCCTTCGTTGACGAGGACGGGCTCGTCGGCGTACAAGATCTCTCCGGGGATCACGGCGGCTCCTGGCCTCTCAGACGACGGGGTCGTGGACGGTGACGAGCTTGGTCCCGTCGGGGAAGGTCGCCTCGACCTGGACGTCGTGGATCATCTCGGGCACGCCCTCCATGACGTCGTCCCGGGTGAGGACCTTGCGGCCGGAGGCCATCAGGTCGGCGACGCTCCGGCCGTCCCTGGCACCTTCGAGGAGGTGCGCGGTGATCAGGGCGATCGCCTCGGGGTGGTTGAGCTTGAGGCCGCGGGCCCGGCGCTTCTCGGCCACGTCGGCGGCCACGTGGATGAGCAGGCGCTCCTGCTCGTGCGGGGTCAGTTGCAACGCGTGCACACCTCACAGGTCTCGGCCCGGTGCCGGCCCTGCCAGGGGCCGTCGCGGAGCGCGCGGCGGCCGGGGCGGGGAGCTGGGGAGGGGACCGGCCCGTCGGCCGCGCCTGGCCGTTCCCCGCGCAAGCACAGTAATGACGAGGCGTTTCGGCGGCGTTAAGCATCGTTAATTCGCGGGTCAAGGACCGGGAGGTCACGCCCGGACGGAGTAAGCGGGGACGCGGTGGCGGCGCAGCACCGGGGTCGGGCGGGGCGCGCGGCGGCCGGGCGGGCGCGAGGCGGGGCGCCGGAGCTGTATACGGGGAGCGGGGGCCGGCGCTCCAGGGGTGGGCTCTGTACGGGTCCGGGTCCCTGTCGTCGACGAACTCTTGGGTCAGCGAACCCTGGGGTCCCCGTGCTCGGCCGTGAGGCCGAACCGCCGGGGCTCGTTCCACGAGGCGTCGGTGCCGCCGTCCCCGAGGCGGGAGACGGTGCTGATGATCTCCTCCTCGGCACCGGCGGCCTCCGCCTCGGCCGCGGCCTCACCGGCGGCGTCCAGGCGCTCCAGGTCGGCGGCGGAGACCAGCGCCACCAGCGGCTTGCCGTGCCGGGTGACGACGACGCGCTCGCCGCCGTAGACGACACGGTTGATCAGCTCCGCCAGCTCCGCCCGGGCCTGCGTCACCGGAATCTCGTAAGCCATGCCGCCCATCTTAACGCCACGTACGTCCTGTACATTTTTGACGGATGGTGTGGTGGTGTTCACCGCGCCGCCGCCCGAGACATGGGGTCCTTCATGCAGCGCGCCACCGCCCGCCACATCCTTCCCGAGTTCACCGAGCGCACCTCGCAGGGGAGCAGAACGCAGGATCCGTACAGCAAGCTCTTCTCCGAGCGGATCGTCTTCCTCGGCACCCCGGTGGACGACGCGGCCGTCAGCGACGTGATGGCCCAGTTCCTCTACCTCGAACACGCCGACCCCGACCGGGACATCCAGCTCTACATCAACTCCCCCGGCGGCTCCTTCAGCGCCATGACGGCGCTCTACGACACGCTCCAGTACGTCCACTGCGACGTGGCGACCACCTGCCTGGGCCAGGCCTCGTCGGCGGCGGCCGTGCTGCTGGCCGCAGGGGCGCCGGGCAAGCGGCTCATGCTGCCGGGCGCCCGGGCCGTCATCCGCCAGCCTTCGCTCACCGACCCGGTGGAGGGGCAGGTCAGTGACCTGGCCATCGAGGCGGAGGAGCTGCTGCGGATGCGGGCCCTGCTGGAGGAGCTGCTCGCCCGCCACACCGGGCGCAGCCGCGAACAGATCTCCCGGGACATCGAGCGGGACCTGCCGCTCGACGCCCAGCAGGCGGTGGAGTACGGCCTCGCCGACCACCTCATCGGCAGCCGCAAGGAGAGCGCCGGCGGAAGCTGACGGGCGGCCGCCCGGGAAGCGGACCCGCACACCCGGGCCGGAGCACTTCCCGGAGAACGGCGGACGGGCCGTCATGGTTCCCCCGCCGCAGAACAGTGACGGCCGCTCATCCTGGCGTCGGAGCGCGTTCCGCGCCGCGAGCCGGTCGCGCCACGCCCGAAACCGACCAGACGGGCTACCCCTGGACGGCGTATCCCTGGGCCCTTCCTGCGACCCCTCCAAGTTGCGCGGAGGGTCCGCCTTCGTTTCCGTATCCGGCGCTCCGTCGCTGGTCCGGCCCTCCGACCGGCACGGGACACGCCCGGGACGGCCGCCGTGTCCACTCGAACAGGGCATGGGCGACCGAACTCACAAACCGCCTGGTCCTCCCCGAAATCACCGTCGTCGTACGTGAAGATCCGTCAGGACGACAAGCCCCCGCCGCAGCGGCGGGGCGGTCCGGGCGGACGCCGAGTCCTGCCGCCGTCCGGACGACAGGTCGACACCGAGTGGATCGGCAGGAGTGGAGGACCCAGGCACGACGGGCCCGGGAGACCGACCGGTCTTCCACGGCCCTTGGGGTGAAGCCGCCGCGGCGGCCGGGCGACTTCGCAGGTCCGAACCCGACAGGTCATCCTTCACAGGCGGCTGACGAAGGGTTGCGCATGACTGAGCGGAATCGAGTCCCCTCCTTGCTCTCCCGGGCCGGCGCCGTGTCGGCCCTCTCCCTGGCCGCGATGAGCACCTCCCTGGTCGCCCCGGGCGCGGCGCCCGACGCGGCGGCGGCCACCCACGCCGCCAAGGCGCTCCAGATCGCCTCCTCGAAGAAGGGTTCGCCCTACCAGTACGGGGCTACGGGCCCACACCGCTTCGACTGCTCGGGCCTGACGCTCTACGCGTACAAGAAGGCCGGGAAGAAGCTGCCACGGACGGCGGCGCAGCAGCACAACCACACCAAGCGGATCGCCGCCTCCAGTCGGCGCAAGGGCGATCTGGTCTTCTTCCACTCCGGCGGCAGCGTCTACCACGTGGGCCTTTACGCCGGAGCCGGCAAGATCTGGCACTCCCCCAAAAGCGGCGCCGTGGTGCGGCTGGAGAAGATCTGGACCGGCAGCGTGCGGTACGGGCGCGTGGGGTGACGCCGGGGGCGGCCGGCCCGTACGCCTGCGGCGGTGCGTACGGGTCAGCCGCCGACGGTGGCGGGCCAGGGCAGGTCGACGCGGACGGTCTTGCCGCCCTCCGGGGTCGGGACGACCGAGAGCCGGCCGCCCTGCTCGGCGGTGAGCCAGCGGACGATGGCCATGCCCCGGCCGTTGTCCTCCTGGACCGCCGCCGGGAGCCGTCTCGGCCAGCGCGGGTGGCTGTCGGTGACGCCGAGCCGCAGCCGCTCGTCCTGGTCGAGCGCCATGCCGACGGTGAAGGTGGGCGAATGGCCCTGGGTGTGCTGGACCGCGTTGGTGACCAGCTCCGAGATGATCAGGCGGACGGTGTCCGCGGCCTCGGAGTCCGCCGGGAGGCCCCACTCGGTGAGGACGGTCAGGACATGGGTGCGGGCGGCGGAGACCGATGCCGGATCGCTCGGGAGAGTGACGGTTGCTTCGTGGTGGTCTGCCATGGCTGCGTCGCCCTTTCCTCGGAGCCGGTCGCGGACCCGTGGACGGTTGAACTCGGGGTGTGACGGGACCGGTTGCCTCCACGTCAGACTGCCACTGTGTCGTCCGTCACGTGGGCCGATCCCCCAAGATATGCATATATCTGTCGCTCGATGCGGTGAACTCTGCGACGGGCGACCATATCCGGCCCGTCCTTCGGGTGTGCCATGGCGGCGTCGCCCGCACCGAACCGGCCACCGGAAGGAGACGCGCATGCGGAACGGACCCGCCGTGCGCCGACGCAAACTCGGAGCCGAGCTGAAGGCCCTGCGCGGCCGGGCCGGCCTCACCAGCGGCCAGGCGGCCGGACTGCTGGGCTGGCACCAGTCGAAGGTGAGCCGGATCGAGACCGCCCGCAGCGGGGTGAAGCCCGCCGACGTGCGCCGCCTGCTCGACGCGTACGACGTACGGGACCCGCGGCTGCGCGAGCTGCTGGTGGCGCTGGCCGGCACCGAGCAGGACGGGGAGCACCGGCACTGGTGGCACCGCTACCGGGGCGTGCTGCCGCCGGAGTACCGGGACTTCATCAGCCTGGAGTCGCAGGCCGCGCGGATGCGGACGCTGGAGACCTCGGTGGTGCCGGGGCTGCTCCAGACCCCGCAGTACGCGCGGGCGGTGACCCGGGCCTCGCTGGCGGGGGTGCCGCAGGCGCAGGTCGACGCGCTGGTGGAGGTGCGGCTGGCCCGGCAGGATGTGCTGCGCGCCGATCCGCCGCTGCGGCTGAGCGCGGTGATCGACGAGTCGGTGCTGCACCGCCGGATCGGCGGTCCCGAGGTGATGCGCGGTCAGCTCGCGGCACTGCGGGAGGCGGCCGCGCTCCCCCACGTCGTGATCCAGGTACTGCCGTTCGCCTCGGGAGAGCACATCGGCCTCACCGGCCCTTTCGTTATCTTCTCTTTTCCGAACATGAACGATCTGGATTTGGTCGTTCTTGACCACCTCACGAGTAGCCTCTATCTCGAACGGAAAGAAGACCTCTCGGCATACGCCGACGCCTTCGCCTCCCTTCAGGCGCGGGCACTGTCAGCAGAGGACTCGCTGCCTCTCCTCGGCGAGAGGCGCGACGACGCCCGTAAGGAGGCGCCGTGACCGCACAGCCTCGGTACGTCCCGGTCAGCAGCTCACTGCAGGGCGCCCGGTGGCGGCGCAGCAGCCGCAGCACCGGGATGAACAACTGCGTGGAGACCGCCGAGCTCACCTCGGGTCCCCACGCGGGTCTGCTCGCCGTGCGGGACTCCAAGAACGATTCCGGCCCCGCGCTGCTCTTCTCCCCCGCCGCATGGCGGGGCTTCGTCACCACCGGGACCGCCACCGGCCCGGCGGCCTGACACCCGGCTCCGGCGGCCCCGCCCTCCCCCGCGCTCAGCGGGCGGCCGGCGGGGCCGTCCGCGTGAGGACGGTCAGGGCGCGGTCCAGGTCGGCGGGGGCGAGGTCGGCGCGGGCGGTCAGCCGCAGCCGGGAGACCCCGTCGGGTACGGACGGGGGCCGGAAGCAGCCGACCGCCACGCCCTGCTCCCGGCAGCGCGCGGCCCAGTCGGCCGCCTCCTGGGCCGAGGGCGCGCGCACCGAGACCACCGCGGCGTCGGGCCGGGCCGCCTGGAGCCCGGCACCGGTGATCCCCTCGTACAGGGCGCAGGCGGTGCGGCGTACCCGGGCGGCGCGGTCCGGTTCGGCGCGCAGCAGGCGCAGGGCGGCGAGTGCGGCGCCGGCGGCGGCCGGGGCGAGGCCGGTGTCGAAGATGAAGGTGCGGGCGGTGTTGACGAGGTGGTCGACCACCTCGGCGGGGCCCAGGACCGCGCCTCCCTGGCTGCCCAGCGCCTTGGAGAGGGTCAGCGTGACGACGGTGTCGGGCGCCCCGGCCAGACCGGCGGCGTCGGCGCTGCCCCGGCCGCCCTCGCCGAGGACCCCGAGGCCGTGGGCGTCGTCGACGAGGATGCCCGCGCCGTGCTCCCGGCAGGCGGCGGCCAGCGCCGGGAGCGGGGCGGCGTCGCCGTCGACGGAGAAGACCGCGTCGAAGACGCCGAGGGCCGGGCCCCGGTGTCCGGCGAGAGCCTTGCGGACGGCGTCGGGGTCCGAGTGGGCGACCACCTCGGTGGTGCCCCGGGCCAGTCGGCAGCCGTCGATGAGCGAGGCGTGGTTGGAGGTGTCGGAGACCAGCAGGGTCCCGGCGGGGGCCAGCGCGGTCACCGCGGCGAGGTTGGCCGCGTAGCCGCAGGAGAGGACGAGGGCGGCCTCGGCGCCGCAGAACGCGGCGAGTTCCCGCTCCAGTTCGGCGTGGAGCGCGGTGCTGCCGCTGACCAGCCGTGAGCCGGTGGCGCCCGCGCCCCACCGGCGGGCCGCCCCGGCGGCGGCCGCGGTGACCTCCGGGTGGCGGGCGAGGCCGAGGTAGTCGTTGCCCGCGAGGTCGAGCAGGCCGGACGCGGCGGGCCTCGGGCGCAGGGCGCGGGCCAGCCCTGCCTCCGCGCGCCGGGCGGCCGCGGCGGCGGTCCAGGCGAAGGGGCCACGGGGGTCGGGGGTGGGGTGGGGCATGGGCCGTCCTCAGCGTCGCCTGGCGGGGCGGCCGGGCGTGCGGGCGCCGGGCGTCTCCGGCGGGGAGGGCCGAGCCGCCGGACGGGCGCATGCCGGGCCGCCGTTTGTGAGCAGTGCACAGACACTAGCTCGTCGGAAGCGGGGGCAGGGTGTGGTAATACCCACAGCACTTTCAGGGGGACTTGTAGGAAGTCTCCTTGGCCCGGGGCGGTCGGGTGCGTCAGGATCAGCCGCATGGATCTCCTGAAGACGCTGGTGGACAAGGGGCTTCGGCGCGAGCTGCCGACCCGTGACGAGGCCCTCGCCGTGTTGGCCACCTCCGACGACGACCTGCTGGACGTGGTGGCCGCGGCGGGCCGGGTGCGCCGCGAGTGGTTCGGCCGCCGGGTGAAGCTGAACTACCTGGTCAACCTGAAGTCCGGGCTCTGCCCCGAGGACTGCTCGTACTGCTCGCAGCGGCTCGGCTCGCAGGCGGGCATCCTCAAGTACACCTGGCTCGGCGCCGATGAGGCCTCCCGGGCGGCGGCGGCCGGTCTGGCGGGCGGCGCCAAGCGGGTCTGCCTGGTGGCGAGCGGACGCGGCCCGACCGACCGGGACGTGGACCGGGTCTCGAAGACCATCGAGGCGATCAAGTCGGCCCACGAGGAGGTCGAGGTCTGCGCCTGCCTCGGGCTGCTGTCGGAGGGTCAGGCGGAGCGGCTGCGCGCGGCGGGCGCCGACGCGTACAACCACAACCTCAACACCTCCGAGGCGACCTACGGGGAGATCACCACCACCCACACCTACGCGGACCGGGTGGAGACCGTCCAGCGGGCGCAGGGCGCGGGGCTTTCGGCCTGTTCGGGGCTGATCGCGGGGATGGGCGAGCGCGACGAGGACCTGGTCGACGTGGTCTTCTCGCTGCGGGAGCTGGACCCGGACTCGGTGCCGGTGAACTTCCTGATCCCCTTCGAGGGGACGCCGCTGGCCCGCGAGTGGAACCTCACCCCGCAGCGGGCGCTGCGCATCCTCGCCATGGTGCGGTTCGTCTGCCCGGACGTGGAGGTGCGGCTCGCGGGAGGTCGCGAGGTGCACCTGCGGACCCTCCAGCCGCTCGCCCTGCACCTGGTCAACTCCATCTTCCTCGGCGACTACCTGACCAGTGAGGGGCAGGCGGGCCAGGCGGATCTGGAGATGATCGCCGACGCCGGGTTCGAGGTGGAGGGCGCGGGCACCACGACGCTTCCCGCCCACCGCGCCGACATCGCGGGCGGCTGCGGCGGTCACGGTGCCGGTCGGGACGCGGGGCAGGCGGCGCACGCCTGCGGCACCGGGGAGAACGGTGGCTGCGGTCCCTGCGGTGGTCCCGCCGACGCGCCCGAGGTGCCCGCCTCGCGCGAGGCGGGGGAGGCCAGGACCGACCTGGTGGCGGTCCGGCGCCGGGGCGCGGGGACGGACGTCGCTCCCAATGCCTGAGCCGTCGCAAGCGGTCCTGCCGTCCGCCGGGTCCTTTCCTGCGGACGCCGCGGGGCTCCTGGAGCTGGACCGGCGGCACGTGTGGCATCCGTACGGCCCGATGCCCGGAACCGGCGACCCGCTGGTGGTGGAGTCGGCGTCGGGGGTGCGGCTGCGGCTGGCCGAGCCCGTCGAGGGCGTGACGGAGCTGGTGGACGGCATGTCGTCCTGGTGGGCGGCGGTGCACGGCTACCGCCACCCGGTGCTGGACGAGGCGGTCCGCGACCAGCTGGGGCGGATGAGCCACGTCATGTTCGGCGGGCTCACCCACGAGCCGGCGGTCCGGCTGGCCACCCGGCTGGTGGAGGTGGCGCCCGAGGGTCTTGAGCACGTCTTCCTCGCCGACTCGGGGTCGGTGTCGGTCGAGGTGGCCGTCAAGATGTGCCTCCAGTACTGGCGTTCGCTGGGGCGGCCGGAGAAGCACCGGCTGATGACCTGGCGCGGCGGCTACCACGGGGACACCTGGCAGCCGATGTCGGTGTGCGACCCGGAGGGCGGCATGCACGACCTGTGGTCCGGGGTGCTGCCCCGCCAGGTCTTCACCGACGCGCCCCCGGACGGCTTCGACGCCCCGCTCTCCGAGGCGTACACGGCGCATCTGTGGGAGACGGTGGAGCGGCACGCGGACCAGCTGGCGGCGGTGGTCGTGGAGCCGGTGGTGCAGGGGGCCGGGGGCATGCGGTTCCACTCACCCGCGCTGCTGCGGGTGCTGCGGGAGGCGTGCGACGCCCACGAGGTGCTGCTGGTCTTCGACGAGATCGCCACCGGCTTCGGCCGCACCGGCGCCCTCTTCGCGGCCGGGCACGCCGGGGTCTCCCCCGACGTGATGTGCGTGGGCAAGGCCCTGACGGGGGGTTACCTCACTCTGGCGGCGACGCTCTGCACGGGCCGGGTCGCGGCCGGGATCGCCCGGGGCGAGGTGCCGGTGCTCGCGCACGGCCCGACCTTCATGGGCAACCCGCTGGCCTGCGCCGTGGCCAACGCCTCCCTCGACCTGCTCACCGGCCAGGACTGGCGCGGCGAGGTGGCGCGGGTCTCGGCGGGGCTGCGCGCGGGGCTGGCCCCGGCGGCGGCCCTGCCGGGGGTGGCGGACGTACGGGTGCTGGGGGCGATCGGCGTGGTCCAGCTCGACCACGCGGTGGACGTGGCGGCGGCGAGCCGCGCGGCGGTGCGCGAGGGCGTGTGGCTGCGGCCGTTCCGCGACCTTGTGTACACGATGCCGCCGTACGTGACCGGGGACGCGGACGTGGCCCGGATCGGCCGGGCGGTCTGCTCGGCGGCCGGGGCGGGGTGAGCGCGCCAGGGTCCGGCGAGGGTGTGAGGTGTACGCGATGAGGACGAGGTCGGGCGGAGGCGGCGCGCGGTGCCGCCGGGGAGCGGAGCGATGACGGTACAGGTGGTCACGGGGACCGGCACGGAGATCGGCAAGACGGTGGTCACGGCGGCGCTGGCCGCGGCGGCACTGGCGGCCGGGCGGACCGTGGCCGTCCTGAAACCGGCCCAGACGGGTCTGCTTCCCGGCGAGCCGGGCGACGTCGAGGAGGTGGCCCGCCTCGCCGGCCAGGTCACCGCGGCCGAACTGGCCCGTTTCCCCGACCCGTTGGCCCCCGCGACGGCTGCCCGCCGTGCCGGGGCGGTGCCGGTGGGCCCCGAGGAGGTCGCGGAGGCGGCCGCGAAGCTGGCGACCGGGCACGACCTGGTGCTGGTCGAGGGGGCGGGCGGCCTGCTGGTCCGCTTCGACGGGCAGGGCAACACCCTCGCGGAGGCGGCGCGGCTGCTGGCGGCGCCCGTGCTCGTCGTGGTCCCGGCGGCGCTCGGCACGCTCAACTCGACGGCCCTGACCGCCGAGGCCGCCCGCGCGCGGGGCCTGGAGGTGACCGGCACGGTCATCGGCGGCTGGCCGGAGCACCCGGGGCTCGCCGAGCGCTGCAACACCGGGGACCTGACGGAGGCGGCGGGGGCGCCGCTGCTGGGGGCGGTCCCGTGGGGGGCCGGGGGTCTCGACCCGGCTGCGTTCCGGCAGGCGGCACCGGGGTGGCTGGCGCCGGAGCTGCACGGGCGGTGGGACGCGGCGGGGTTCCGGGGGACCTGGGCCGACCGGTGAACGCCCGCGCCCAGGAAGGGCTTTCGCGTCGGCCACCGGGGTGGCCGACGGCCGGCTCTCGTCGGGGCCGCCGCCCGGGTGGACGCGCCGCCCTCCGTCCTTCCCCCGCCGCGGTCTGCACCGACCTGATCGACCGCCGGGTCGAGGTCGATCAGGTCGGTGCAGACCGCGTCGAGGAACGCCCGGTCGTGGCTGGCGGTGACCACGGTCCCGGGCAGGCTCCGCAGCCGCTCCTCCAGGAAGGCGGCCGCCTCGTCGTCCAGGTGGTTGGTGGGTTCGTCCAGCAGCAGGGCGGAGGGGCGCCGCACCAGCAGGACGGCGAGGGCGAGCCGCCCCCGCTGCCCGCCGGAGAGCGAGGCGAGCGGCCGCCCGTGGTCGAGCGTGCCGAGGCCGAGCCCGGCGAGGACGACGGCGGCGCGGCGGTCGGCCTCCCAGACCTCCTGCTCCTGGGCGCTCTCCAGCTGCCGCCCGTAGGCGGCGAGGAGACCGGCGTACCCGGGCGCGTCCTCCGCTGTCGCCGCCAGCAGGCCGGTGAGGCGGTCGAGTTCGGCGAGGAGCGCGCGGGCCTCGCCCAGCGCGTCGTCCACCACGTCGGCGAGGGTCGACGCCGGGTCGTACGGCATCTCCTGGTGGAGGAAGCCGAGGTCGGCGGGGCGGACGACGCGGCCGGAATCGGGACGGTCGGTCCCGGCGAGCAGGCGCAGCAGCGTCGACTTGCCGGCACCGTTCTCGCCGATGAGGCCGATGCGGCGGCCGGGGGCGGCGGTGAGGGAGACGCCGTGAAGGACCCGGCGGCCGGCGAGGACGCGGACGAGGTCGTGGGCGAGGAGTGCGGGTTCGGGCATGGGTTTTCCCTGCGTGAGCGGTTCTCGGCCCGCCGGGCGGCTGCCTCGGGCGCGGGCCAGGACGGCACGCGGCGCGTCACACCCCGGGGGCACCCGTCTCCGTGAGGCGTCCGTCGGCCAGCCGCAGCCACCGGTCCACCCCGATCTCGTCGAGGAAGCGTCCGTCGTGACTGACCACGACGAACGCGCCCCGGTAGGCGGCGAGGGCGTTCTCCAACTGGCCGGTGCTGAGCAGGTCGAGGTTGTTGGTCGGCTCGTCCAGCAGCAGGAGTTGCGGGGCCGGGTCGGTGTGCAGGACGCAGGCGAGGGTGGCGCGCAGCCGTTCGCCGCCGGAGAGCGCACGCACCGGGAGGTGGGCCCGGTCGCCCCGGAAGAGGAAGCGGGCGAGCAGGTTCATCCGTTCGGCCTCGGTGATGCCGGGCGCGTACGCGGCGAAGTTCTCGGCCACCGTGCGGTCGAGGTCCAGGAGGTCGAGCCGCTGCGAGAGGTGGGCGACGCGTCCCTGGGCCCGGCGCGGCTCGCCGCTCTCCGGCTCCAGGGCGCCGTCGAGCAGGCGCAGCAGGGTCGACTTCCCGGCTCCGTTGGGGCCGGTCAGGGCGATGCGTTCGGGGCCGCGGATCGTCAGGTCGAGGCCGTCGCCCGCGAAGAGGGGCCGCTCTGCGTGGCGTACCTGCATCCGCTCGCCCTGGAAGACGGTGCGCCCGGCGGGTACCTGGGTGTCGGGCAGGTCGAGGACGATCCGCTGTTCGTCGCGGACGGCGCGGCCCGCCTCGTCGAGCCGGGCCTTCGCCTCGCCGAGCCGGGTGGCGTGCGTCTGCCCGGCCCGTCCGGCGGACTCCTGGGCGCCGCGCTTCATGTTCCCGGCGAAGATCTTCGGCAGTCCGGCGCTCTTGAGGTTGCGGGCGGCGTTGCTCTGGCGCCGGTCCGCCCGCTCCCGCGCCTGCTGGAGTTCGCGCTTCTCCCGCTTCACCTCCTGCTCGGCGTTGCGGACGTTCTTCTCGGCGACCTCCCGCTCCGCCCGCACGGCCTCCTCGTACGCGGTGAAGTTGCCGCCGTGGAAGCGCAGCCGGCCGCCGTCCAGTTCGGCGATGCGGTCCATCCGGTCGAGGAGCGCGCGGTCGTGGCTGACCAGCAGCAGGCAGCCGTTCCACTCCTCCAGGACGCCGTAGAGGTGGTGGCGGGCGTCGAGGTCGAGGTTGTTGGTGGGCTCGTCCAGCAGCAGCACGTCGGGGCGCTTGAGGAGTTGGGCGGCGAGGCCCAGCGAGACGACCTGGCCGCCGCTGAGCGTGGCGAGGCGCCGGTCGAGGGCGAGGTGGGCGAGGCCGAGCCGGTCGAGCTGGGCGCGGGTGCGCTCCTCGATGTCCCAGTCGTCGCCGATGGTGGTGAAGTGCTCCTCGCTGACGTCGCCCGACTCGACGGCGTCCAGGGCGGCGATCACGGGGGCGACGCCGAGGACCTCGGCCACGGTCAGGTGCTCGGTGAAGGGCAGGCTCTGCGGGAGGTACCCGGCCGGGCCGCTCACCTGGACGCCGCCCGAGCGGGGGCGCAGCTCTCCGGCGATCAGTTTGAGCAGGGTGCTCTTGCCCGCGCCGTTCGGGGCGACCAGGCCGGTGCGGCCAACCCCGACGGTGAAGGACAGGTCGTCGAAGACCGGGGTGTCGTCCGGCCAGGCGAAGGAGAGGTGGGAAGCGGTGACGAAGGCGTCGGGCATGCGGCGGACCTCAGGGGTGTGGCGCGGGTGCGCGAAGACGCTGCCCCGCGGGAGACGGAGAAGAGGGAACGACGGCATGGCCACCTCGGCGGTACGGCGCTGGACGCCCGCCGGTGGCCGTCATGTCCGGGTATCACCCGGAGATGTCGTCGTCACCCGCCATGTCTGGTCTCCCTGAGGTGTGAGGCCCGCCGCCGGTGGCGCACGGAGCCTCTGGAAAAGGCCCGTCCACCGTAACAGGAGAAGGCGCCGGTGATCAGCGTGTGCCCGCCGCGCCCGCGAGCCGTGCCCGCCGGCCGACGCCGGCCGGGCCGCGGGCCCGGGCCGTTCCGCGGGATGAGACCTCCCTGCCGGGGGAACGGGAGTTCTGGTTGGGTGCCCCCATGACCGATCTCGCCCTCCGGTACGCCCGCCCCGACGACATCGACGCCGTGCTCCGGTTCTGGCGCAAGGCGGCGACGGGGACGAGCATCAGCGACGACCACGCCGGGATGGACCGCCTGCTCTCCACCGACCCGGACTCCCTGCTCCTGGCCGAACGCGACGGCGTCCTGGTGGGGACGGTGATCGCCGGTTCCGACGGCTGGCGCTGCTCCCTCTACCGGCTCGCCGTCCACCCGGACCACCGCCGCCAGGGCATCGCCTCCGCTCTGCTGGAGGCGGCCGAGCGCCGGTTCGCGGCGGTGGGCGGGCGCCGGGTGGACGCCATGGTCCTGGAGTGCAACGAGCCGGCCCACCGCACCTGGGCCACGGCGGGGTACGGGCGCGAGGACCGCTGGCGCCGCTGGGTCAAGCCGCTGGGCTGAAGTCGCGCGCAGGCGCCCCTTCCGGGCGCCCGACGGCCTGCGTACGGCGAGTCCGCCCCCCCCCACGCCCTCGGCGGCCGGGGCCCACGCCTGACAGGCAGCGCCTTCGGCGGGCGCGCCCGGACGGCGCCCGGCACGTCGCGGACACGCTCCGTTTCCGCCAGGCCCCCTCCACGCCGCGGCCAACTCCGCTGACCTGCCCGCCGAGCCCGCCGAACCCCCCGTCGACCCCGCTGATCGCGGCGGATCGGCCGCCTCCGCGGCTTTTCGTCGGCTTTTGCGGGGGCTTTACTATGGGTAGCGTTGTTCGATCTCCCCCGGTCCAGCCGCCTGGAGCGCTGCCGCGGGGCATCATGGGATTTTCCTCAAGAAAGGTGTGTGAGCGTCCGCCCATGGGCGAGCCTCCCAGTACCACGTACCTCCGCATTCCCCGTCGCGCGCGCGCCGCCTCCCTGCCTGATCATGGGACGGTGGTGACCCGATGACCGAAGTGCTCCTCCTGCTGCTCGCCATCGCGCTGGCCCTCGCCTGCGGCGCATTCGTCGCCGCCGAGTTCTCCCTGACGACCATCGAGCGCAGCACCCTCGAAGAAGCCGTGGACCGCGGCGAGCGCGGCGCGGCCGGCGCCCTGAAGGCCGTACGGCACCTCACCTTCCAGCTCTCCGGCGCCCAGCTCGGCATCACCGTCACCAACCTGGTCGTCGGCATGCTCGCGGAGCCCTCCATCGCGGCGCTGCTCGCGGAGCCGCTGCGAGGTCTCGGCGTCTCGCCGGGGACCGCCTCCTCGATCGCCCTGGTCGTCGGCACCGGTCTGTCGACCGTGGTCCTGATGGTCGTGGGCGAGCTGGTCCCGAAGAACTGGGCGATCTCCGAGCCGCTGACCGTGGCCAAGAAGGTCGCCACGCCGCAGCGGATCTTCAGCACGGTCTTCCGGCCGTTCATCACCCACCTGAACAACACGGCCAACCGGGCGGTCCGCCGGATGGGCATCGAGCCGGCCGAAGAGCTGGCCTCGGCGCGCGGCCCGCAGGAACTGGTGGCGCTGGCCCGCCACTCGGCCAAGGCCGGGTCGCTGGAGGCGGACACCGCCGAGCTCTTCGTACGGACCCTGAACCTCGCCGACCTGACCGCGGAGAACGTCATGACGCCGCGTGTCCAGGTGATGGCCCTGGATGCCCAGGCCACCTGCGAGGACGTCGCCAACGCCACCCGCGCCACCGGCCTCTCCCGCTTCCCGGTCTACCGGGGCAGCCTGGACACCGTGGTCGGCGTGGCGCACATCAAGGACGTCCTCGCCGTCCCCGCCGAGCTGCGCGCCCGGCGCCCGGTGACGGAGCTGATGCGGGAGCCGATGCTGGTCCCCGAGTCGCTCACCGTCGACCGGCTGCTGGACCGGCTCTCGGGCCGCCGCACGATGGCGGTGGTCATCGACGAGTACGGCGGGACCGCGGGCGTCGCCACGCTGGAGGACATCGTCGAGGAGGTCGTCGGCGAGGTCCGCGACGAGCACGACCCGCACGAGACCCCGGGGCTCGCCCCCGCCGGTGAGGACGAGGACGGGCGCACGCTCTACTCGGCCGACGGCGCCGCACGCACCGACCACCTGGCCCGGATCGGGCTGAAGGTTCCCGAGGGGCCGTACGAGACGTTGGCCGGGCTGGTCGCCGCCGAGCTCGGGCGCATCCCGGCCGTCGGCGACCACCTGACCGTCGAGGGCTGGAACCTGGACGTGGTGGACGCCTCCGGGCGCCGCGCCGCGCGGGTGATGCTGCACATGCCCGCCGCCGGGCCCGTCGAGGAGGACGAGCGATGATCGCCGTACAGCTGCTGATCGGCTTCGCGACGCTCGTCGTGAACGCCTTCTTCGTCGGCGCCGAGTTCGCCCTGATCTCGGTCCGCCGCAGCCAGATCGAACCGCACGCCGAGGCGGGGAACAAGCGGGCCCGCAGCGTGCTGTGGGGCCTGGAGCACGTCTCGCAACTGCTGGCGGCGGCCCAGCTCGGCATCACCCTGTGCACCCTGGTGCTGGGTGTGGTGGCGGAGCCGGCCATCGCCCATCTGCTGGAACCGCTCTTCGACGCCATCGGGGCGCCGGTCGCACTCGGCCACACCCTGTCGTTCGCCATCGCCCTGACGGCGGCGACCTACCTGCACATGCTGCTGGGCGAGATGATCCCGAAGAACGTCTCGCTGGCGGAGCCGGTGCGCAGCGCGCTGCTGCTCGGCCCGCCGCTGGTGGCGCTCTCCCGGGCGCTGCGGCCGGTGATCTTCGCCGTCAACGCCTTCGCCAACCTGCTGCTGAAGCTGCTGCGGGTGGAGACCAAGGACGAGGTGTCGGCGACCTTCTCCGACGACGACCTGGCCCGCATGGTGAAGGACTCCGGGGACGCCGGGCTGCTGGACGACCGGGCCACCGAGCGGCTCCACGACGCACTGGAGCTGGGCCGCCGCCCGGTCGAGGACGTGGTGCTGCCGCTGGAGCGGATCGTGTACGCGCACATCGGGGTCACCCCCGAGGAGCTGGAGCGGCTCTCGGCCGAGTCGGGCTTCTCGCGGTTCCCCGTGGTGGACGCCGGCCGCCGCATCGTCGGCTACCTCCACGTGAAGGACGCGCTGGACGCCATGCCGCGCGACCTGCCGTTCCGGGTGCAGGACATGCGCCCCATCCCCCGGGTGCGCGAGGCCACCCCGATGGACGACGTGCTGACCGCGATGCGCGGCAGCCGCACCCATCTGGCCGCGGTCCTCGGCGCGGACGGGCGGCTGGCCGGGCTGGTCACGATGGAGGACGTCCTCCAGGAGCTGTTCGGCCACTCCGTCGCCTGACCGGTCGGCGTCCGCCGCCCGACCCGCCCGCCGGTGCCGGGGTCCCTCGCGGGGCCCCGGCACCGGCGTTTCGGCGTCCGGCCCATACCGGCGAGTATGCCGGTGGCGCGCCGCCGGCAGGCGCGCAGTACGATCGCTGGCGCCATGCAGACGAATGCCACTTACACCAGCCTGGTCGCGATCGGCGACTCCTTCACCGAGGGCATGTCCGACCGGCTGCCGGACGGCTCCTACCGGGGGTGGGCGGACCTGCTCGCCGCCCGCCTCGCCGAGCGGACCCCCGGTTTCCGCTATGCCAACCTCGCCGTACGCGGGAAGCTCATCGGCCAGATCGTCGAGGACCAGGTGGGCGCGGCCGCCGCCCTCGGCGCCGACATCGTCACCCTGGTCGGCGGGCTCAACGACACCCTGCGGCCCTCCTGCGACATGGGCCAGGTCTGCGGACTGCTGACCGAGGCCGTCGAACGGCTCGCCCCGACCTGCGGCACCCTGGTCCTGATGCGCAGCCCGGCCCGCAACGGCCCCGTCCTGGAGCGGTTCCGCCCCCGTATGGAGGCGCTCTTCGCCCACCTGGACGACCTGGCCGAGAAGCACGGCGCCCGGCTGGTCGACCTGTACGCCGCGCCCTCGCTGAGCGACCCGCGCCTGTGGGACGTGGACCGCCTGCACCTGACCGCGGAGGGCCACCGCCGGGTCGCCGAGGCCGTCTGGCAGCGCCTGGACCTGGAGCCGGGCAGCGACTGGGCGGCGGCCCTGCCCGCCGCCACTCCCCCGGGCTGGCTGCGCCGCCGGGGCGCCGACGTGATGTTCACCCGCCGCCACCTCGCCCCCTGGATCGGCCGCCGCCTCACCGGCCGCTCCTCCGGCGACGGCCGCCACGGCGCCCACATGAACCCCACCACCGGCACCGCCTTCTGGGTCACCCCCGCCGAAGCCACACCCCCCGGCCCGATCCAGACCTGGCACCCCGTCCCCGCCACCCCGACACCGACCCCCACCGAAACCCCCCTCGACCACAACACCAGGACCAACCGCACCTGAGCTTCTGGTCCTGGGGGGGGTGCGGGGGGCTGGGGGCACGCCGGGCAATCCGACCCCGGCCGGCGCTTGAGGCCATCCGTGACCGGCGCAGCCGGCCGAACCGCAACCGAACTCAGCCCGGCCGGCGCTTGAGGCCACCCCAGCCCGGCCGGCGCTTGAGGCCGATCAGTGACCGCCAAGGACACCAAGCCGAGCCCCCGGCCGACCCCCCGGTTAGGGCTTTCCTCCAAACCGAGCCAGGCACGAGCCTCACCCTTTACGCCAGTAGGATGACCCCCGTGACTGCAAAGCCCCGCATCCCGAACGTCCTGGCCAACCGCTACGCCTCCACCGAACTGGCCTCCCTCTGGTCCCCCGAGCAGAAGGTGAAGCTGGAGCGGCAGCTCTGGCTCGCGGTGCTCCGCGCACAGCGGGACCTGGGCGTGGAGGTGCCCGAGGGCGCGATCGAGGACTACGAGCGCGTCCTCGACCAGGTCGACCTCGCCTCGGTCGCCGAGCGCGAGAAGATCACCCGCCACGACGTGAAGGCCCGCATCGAGGAGTTCAACGCCCTCGCCGGCCACGAGCAGGTCCACAAGGGCATGACCTCGCGCGACCTGACGGAGAACGTCGAGCAGCTCCAGGTCCGCCTCTCCCTGGAGCTGGTCCGCGACCGCACGGTCGCCGTCCTGGCGCGGCTCGGCAAGCTGGCGGGCGAGTACGGCGAGCTGGTCATGGCCGGCCGTTCGCACAACGTCGCCGCCCAGGCCACCACCCTCGGCAAGCGGTTCGCCACCGCCGCCGACGAGCTGCTGGTGGCGTACGGCCGCGTCGAGGAGCTGCTGGAGCGGTACCCGCTGCGCGGCATCAAGGGCCCGGTCGGCACCGCCCAGGACATGCTGGACCTGCTCGGCGGGGACGCGGCCAAGCTCGCCGAGCTGGAGGGCCGGATCGCCGGCCACCTCGGTTTCGGCCGGGCGTTCACCTCGGTCGGCCAGGTCTACCCGCGCTCGCTGGACTACGAGGTCGTCACCGCGCTGGTGCAGCTCGCCGCCGCCCCCTCGTCGCTGGCGAAGACCGTCCGGCTGATGGCGGGCCACGAGCTGGTCACGGAGGGCTTCAAGCCCGGCCAGGTCGGCTCCTCGGCGATGCCGCACAAGATGAACACCCGCTCCTGCGAGCGGGTCAACGGCCTCATGGTCATCCTGCGCGGCTACGCGTCGATGACCGGCGAGCTCGCCGGTGACCAGTGGAACGAGGGCGACGTCTCCTGCTCCGTGGTCCGCCGCGTCGCGCTGCCCGACGCGTTCTTCGCGCTGGACGGCCTGCTGGAGACCTTCCTGACGGTGCTGGACGAGTTCGGCGCCTTCCCGGCCGTGGTGGCCCGCGAGCTCGACCGCTACCTGCCGTTCCTCGCCACCACCAAGGTGCTGATGGGCGCCGTCCGCGCGGGCGTCGGCCGGGAGATCGCGCACGAGGCGATCAAGGAGAACGCGGTGGCCTCGGCGCTCGCCATGCGCGAGCAGGGCGCGGAGCGCAACGAGCTGCTGGACAAGCTCGCCGACGACGCGCGGCTGCCGCTCGACCGCGACCAGCTGACGGCCCTGATGGCCGACAAGCTCTCCTTCACGGGTGCCGCCGCCGACCAGGTGAACGCGGTGGTGACCGCCGTCGAGAAGGTCGTCCGGCGCCACCCGGAGGCGGCCGGCTACACGCCCGGCGCGATCCTGTGAGCCCCGCGCCCGCCGGTCCGCCCGGTGCCCGCGCACCGCGCGCACCGGCGGGCGCGCGTCCCACTCCCGCGGAGCTGGCCCACGTCCGCGTCCCGGATGTGACCGGGCCCGGCCTGCGGGTGCTGTTCTGCGGCATCAACCCGGGTCTGCTGACCGCCGAGACCGGCCACCACTTCGCCCGCCCCGGCAACCGCTTCTGGCCCGTCCTGCACCGCTCCGGCTTCACCCCCCGTCTGTTCGCCCCGGCCGAGCAGCACCTCCTCCCGGGCCTGGGCCTCGGCATCACCAATGTGGTGGCGCGCCCCAGCGCCCGGGCCGACGAGCTGACCGCCGAGGAGTTCCGCGAGGGCGGCACGCTGCTCGCCGCCAAGGTGACCCGGCTGGAGCCGCGCTGGCTGGCGGTCGTCGGGATCACCGCGTACCGGGCGGCCTTCGCCGAGCGCCGCGCGACGGTGGGCCCGCAGGAACGGCTCGTCGGCGGAGCCCGGGTATGGGTCCTGCCGAACCCGAGCGGGCTGAACGCCCACTGGCCGGTGGGCGCGATGGCCGAGGAGTACGGCCGGCTCCGGGAGGCCGTGGACGAGGCTGAGCCTCGCTAGGTGTGTTGTTCGTCGGTGACACGCGGGCTGTGTTCTCGGAGTGGGCAAGGGTCCTTCTGGCTCGGTGGAGAGTGCGAGCCACCAGCTCCTCAAGACAGCCGCCGAGGCGGAGGTACATGCCACCCCAGCCAGCCGCCTCACCGACCTGCCGGAACAGCGCACCTGGGGCGCATCTCCTGACCGCGTCAAAACCCGGGCGTTGGCCCGCGGGCGGTTCGCGGACATTGCGGCTGCGCGTCGGGGCACCATGAGGGCATGAGGTTCGTGACGCTCAACACCTGGGGTGTGCGTGGTGAGTGGGAGGAGCGCGAGGGGCGGCTTCGTGACCGCATCGAACGGCTCGCACCCGACATCATCACGCTGCAGGAGACGGTGCGTACGCCCGGTGTCCAGCAGGCGCGACGGCTGCTGGACGACGCCTTCCACCTTGCCGAGGGGCAGGAGCGGGAGCTGGGGCGGCCGGGCGCGCCCCCGGGGCAGGGGATCACCACGGCTTCCCGATGGCCTATGGGGCGAGTGTTCGAGGTCGATCTCCATCTCACGGAGCGCACCGGCGATTTCGCTTGTACGTGCCTCGTCACCGAGATCCTCGCGCCTCGGCCGCTTGGCAGGGTCTGGGTGGCGAACCACTTCCCCGACTACCAGCTCGACCATGAGCGTGAGCGCTGCCTTCAGGCAGCAGCAGTGGCACGCAAGCTGGAGGAGGTCGTGGGGGCCTCGCCCGGCCATGTCATCCTCGCCGGGGACATGGACGCCGACGCCCAGGCGGACAGCATCCGTTTCTTCACCGGCCGGCACGTCATCCAGGGGTTGAGTGTCTGCTACCGCGACGCCTGGGAAGCGGTCCGCCCCCACGAGGAGTTGACGACGTATGCGCCGTCCAACCCCTACCAGAAGGACCCCGACTGGCCGTTTCGCGGCATCGACCACGTCATGGTCCGATGCGCTGCCGCGGGGCCGACGCTGCTGGCGCGTTCGTGCGCGCGGGTCTTCGACCTCGGCCCGGACATCGTCAGCGACCACTACGGTCTCGCCGTCGACTACGAAGTGGCTCCTTCACCGTCCTGACCTGCTGCGTCGAGGCCGTCACGTCAGCGTCCGTCCGCGCCCGGCCCCGACCCCGATCGCAGGCGCAGGCGCAGGCGCAGGCGCAGGCGCACCGACGAGGGCGACGCCCCACGGCGTGCCCTCACCACCTCGTGACGCTCATGTGCCCGCCAGCACCACGACCAGCCCGACCGTGGGCAGCAGGAAGGCGGCCGCGCCGGTCAGCAGGCCCACGAGGCAGCGGCCTCGCGCCTTCCCCTCGTCCTTGGCGAGGCCTACGGCGCCGTACCCCGCCGCGACGGCACCGCCGATCAGGCCGGCGACGAGGACCACGGGTACTCCGGCGAGCCCCAGCGCGACGGCCAGCAGGCTGAGCGGGCCGATCCCCGCGGAGAGGCCGCCGTAGGTGAGGACGGGGCGGGTCGCCGGACTGGTGTTCATGTCTCCCCCAAGGTGTCCGTGTCGCTTCTCCGTGCCGGTCGCGCCAGAACGGCGCCGGTCCGCGCGGGCCGTCAGGGCGGGTCGACGGCGGTGACGAGGGCGAGCAGGCGGACGGGCTGCTCGCCCTCGCGTTCGGCGGTGCCGAGGGCTATCCAGCGGCTCCCGCGACGCCAGAGCAGGATGTCGGGCACGGAGGCGCTCAGGGACCGCCAGGGCTCTTCCACCACCTCCTCGGTCCCGGCCATCCGTGCCTCCTCGGCCCGGACGAAGGCGCTCCAGAGGCTGATGTGCTGGGCGGGCCCCCAGCGGTGCTCCAGCACCACGGCGAGCGCTTCCCGCAGAGCGGCGAACTCCTCCAGCAGCGCGGGCCGTTCGACCGCCGGAGCATCCGAACTCTCCAGCAGGGCCAGATGGAAGCCCGGTCCGGCGGACCCCTCGGGGGTGCTGCGGACGGGGACCTGGTCCGGGAAGGGCCGCGCGCACAACTGCTCCATCGTCGCCAGGTGCCGAGCGGTACTCATACGGTCCAGTAAACCGGTCCCCGCCGACAGCGGCCGCACCGGCTCCCGGAGCCGCCGGGCCCCGAAGGCGGTCCCGGACCGGGAAGGTGGCACAGTGTCAGGCTCCGCTTCCGGGCGCCCGGGCGGCGAGCGCCGTGCGGACGGCACGTACCGGGCCTCGCAGCCGGGAGCCCGGCACAGTACGATCCGGCCAACACGCGCACGAGCAGGGAGGACCAACGTTGGGACGCATGACCGGCGGAGACCCCTCGCTGCTGCGCCGTATCAACTCGGCGGTGGTGCTGCACGCGCTGCGCGGCACGGAGTGCGCCACCCTCACCGAGATCACCCGGGTCACCGGCCTCTCCCGGCCGACGGTCGAGGGGGTCGTCGAGGGGCAGATCGAGGCGGGGCTTGTCGTGGAGGTGGCGGCCGAGGAGGGTGCCGCGCGACGCCAGGGCAGGCCTGCCCGGAGGTTCCGCTTCCGCGCGGAGGCGGGGTACCTGCTGGGGCTGGAGATCGGCTCGCACCGCGTCTCGGCCGTCCTCTCCGACCTCGACGGCCGGATTCTCGGCACCGCGCAGAAGGACGTCCTCGCCACCGCCCCGGCCGACGAGCGGCTGGAGCGGCTCCGGGCCGCCGTCGCCGACCTGCTGCGCCGGGCGGGGGTGTCCCGGCAGGCGGTACGGGCGGTCGGCGTGGGCAGCCCGGGCATCGTGGAGGCCGACGGGACGGTACGGCTGGGCACGGCGCTGCCCGAGTGGACGGGGCTGGAGCTCGGGGAGCGGCTGCGCCGGTCGTTCCGCTGCCCGGTGCTGGTGGAGAACGACGCCAACACGGCGGCCGTGGCGGAGCACTGGAAGGGCGCGGCGGTCGGCTCGGACGACGTGGTCTACGTGATGGCGGGGCTGAGCCCGGGGGCGGGGTCGCTGATCGGCGGCCGGCTGCACCGGGGTTTCGGCGGGGCGGCCGGGGAGATCGGCGCACTGCACCTGCTGGGGCGCGGGGAGACCCCCGAGATCCTCCTGTCGACCAACGGCGAGCCGCTGCACCCGCTGGACGAGCAGGCCGTGGCCGCGGTCTTCGCCGAGGCCCGGGAAGGGAACGCGCAGGCCCAGGCGGCCCTGGACCGGTTCGTCCAGCGGCTGGTGCACGACGTGGCGGCGCTGGTGCTGGCGCTCGACCCGGAGGTGGTGGTGGTCGGGGGCTGGGCTGCCGGGCTGGACGGCGTACTGGAGCCGCTGCGCAAGGAGCTGGCCCGGTACTGCCTGCGGACGCCCCGGGTGGCCCTCTCCGTCCTCGGGGAGGCCGCGGTGGCCACCGGGGCGCTGCGGCTGGCGCTCGACCATGTCGAGGAGCAGCTCTTCGCCGTGGAGACGACGGTCACCGCCCGGCGCTGATCCCCGTGCGGCACTCCCCGCTCCCCCGGGGCCGCAACCGCGGAACGGCCGCCGGGACGGGCCCGGGCGGCCGTGCGGGGAGCGCGAGGAGGCAGGTCAGGACGCCTGGCGCTCCGGTGTGTGGTGGATCTCGACGCCGTCCGCGCCGAAGGTGAGGCGGCAGGTGTCGGCCCGGTAGGTGGCCAGCGAGACGGCCGCCGTGCCGCCCGCGCCGAAGTAACGGGTCGTGACCACGAGGACGGGAGCGCCGGGCAGCCGGTCCAGGGCGCGCGCGTCGTCGGCCCGGGCGGAGCCCAGTTCGACGGAGCGGTCCTGGCCCTCGAACTCCGTCCGCCGCAGTTCACGCAGGACGGCGCGGGCCCGGGCGGGACCGGACGGGGCGTCTATGGCGGTGAGGTCCGGCACCGAGGAGGCGGGGATGTGGACCAGGTCGGCGGCGACCGGCTGGCCCTCCGTCACCCGGGTCCGGCGGACGATGTGGACCGGCTCGTCCTTCGCGATGCCGAGCATCTCGGCGACGGCGGCGGGCGCCGCGGCGCGCTCGCACTCCTCGGCCTGCCAGGTGTCACCGGGCGCGCCCGGCCAGCCGAGCTGGGCCGAGCCGACCGCCACGCCGACACGCGGCGGCGCGACGGTGGTCCCGACGCCCCTGCGGCGCTGGAGGCGGCCTTCGAGCTCCAGCTGCTCCAGCGCCTGGCGGAGCGTGGCCCGCGCGACGCCGAAGCGTGCGGCGAGGTCGCGCTCGTTCGGCAGCACCTGGCCGACGGCGAACTCGGAGTCGAGCGCCTCACTGAGCACGGTCCTGAGGTGCCAGTACTTCGGCTCCGGCACCGGTTCCAGTCGCGTGGTCCCCACCCTGATCCTCCGCAATCGCCTTGTCCCGGCGGTGTTTTCCGTGTCCTTGTTTATTAAAGGTTCCTTCACTAACCCTAGCGACGATAGGGGGCGCCGGGAACTTGGTCAAGACCAATCCTGCGGTGAAGCCGGGGCGCCCCGGCACATTGCCGTACAGCGTTCACGCATCGTTCGTATGCGCCACACAGGGGGACGTACGCCGCACCGTCCCGTTCACGCGGCGTCCCCCATGGAGGTCGGCGCGGCGGTCTCCGGGTGAACGGGAAGGCCCGAGGAGGAGCCCCGCCCTCGCCGGAGGGCGCCAAGGGCTACCGATCGGTAACGCTTACTGACAAGCTGTCCAGCAGCACGCCGGCGGTACGGGCCGGGTCGCCGGGCTCCGTCGGCACGGTCCGCCGCCACACCGTCATGTCCCGCGCGTCGCCCGCGCGTTCACGCCGAGGAGCTGTATGACCACCACCGCCTCCTTCCGCATCGACACCCCCGCCGGTTCCCGCGAGGTGCGTGCCGTCCACGAGCGCACCGGCTCCGGGGAGCCGGTGGTGCTGCTGCACGGGATAGGCCACCACCTCCAGGCGTGGGAGCCGGTGAGCGGCATCCTCGCCGCCGAGCGGGAGGTGATCGCCGTGGACCTGCCGGGCTTCGGCGCCTCCCCGGCCCTTCCCGACGGCGTCCCGTACGACCTGCCGACCGTCGCCCAGGCCCTCGGCAGGCTCTGCGAGACGCTCGGGCTGGACCGTCCGCACGTGGTGGGCAACTCGCTGGGCGGACTGCTCGCCCTCGAACTCGGCCGCCAGGGCCTGGCGCGCTCGGTCACGGCGCTCTCCCCGGCCGGTTTCTGGACCGAGGGCGAGCGCAGGTTCGCCTTCGGCACGCTGCGCGCGATGCGGCAGGCGGCACGGGCCATGCCGCTGCCGATGGTGGAGCGGGCGGCCCGCACCGCCGCCGGCCGCGCCGCCCTCACCAGCACCATCTACGCCCGCCCGACCCGCCGCCCGGCGGCGGCCGTGGTCGCCGAGACGCTCGCCCTGCGCGAGTGCACCGGTTTCGAGCCGACCCTGGCGGCCGGGCGTGACGCGCTCTTCACCCACGACGTGCCGGACATCCCGGTGACGGTGGCCTGGGGCAGCCGCGACCGGCTGCTCCTGCGCCGCCAGGGCGTACGCGCCAAGCACGTCATCCCCAAGGCCCGGCTCGTCCGCCTGCCGGGCTGCGGCCACGTGCCGATGAACGACGACCCGGCCCTGGTCGCCCGCGTCATCCTGGACACCACGCGCTGACCTCGCCGGGACCTGCCCGGGGTGGCGCGCGCCCCCCGGCAGGCCCCCGTCCCCGCGGGAACCCTAGGGAATCGCGGGCACAGGACTTCACGGACACCCCCTAGGAGCGCGCCGGAGTCCGGAGGATGAGGACGGCCATGTCGTCGTGGCCGTCGCCCGGCTGGCGGGCCGCCAGGGCGTCGCGCAGCTCGTCGAGGGGCGCCTCGGCGTGGCGGGCGGCAGTCGCGGCGAGTGCGGCCAGGCCGTGGTCCAGCGGCTTGTCGCGGCGCTCCACCAGCCCGTCGGTGTAGAAGACGACGGTGCTCCGGGCCGGCAGCGCGCGGACGTGCTCGGGGCGGCGGGCCGCCGTGTCGACGCCCAGCGGCAGGCCGGGCTCGGCGTCCAGGTACCGGGTGGTGCCGTCGGGGAGTACGAGGAGCGGCGGCGGATGGCCCGCGCTGGACCAGCGGAGCCTCCACTCCTCGCCGCTGGGTTCGAAACGCGCCACGCACGCCGTCGTGAAGAGGCGCTCGGCCGTCATGTGCATGATCCGGTCCAACTGGGAGAGCGCGGAACCGGGCGCGGTGCTCTCGCCGAACGACAGCGCCCTGAGCATGCCGCGGATCTGCGACATGGCCGCCGCCGCGTTCAGGTCGTGCCCGACGACGTCCCCGATGACGGCGGCGCACGACCCGTCGGGCAGTTTGACCGCGTCGTACCAGTCGCCGCCCAGGTGTCCCGGAGAGGCGGCGGGACGGTAGATCGTGCGTGCCTCGAAGGGGCTCACGTCCAGGAGGCGGGGCAGCAGGAGGCGCTGGAACTGCTCGGCGCTGGTGCGCGCCTGCTGGTAGAGGCGCGCGTTCTCGATGGCGACGCCCGCGGTGCCCGCCAGCGCCAGGATCACTCCCTCGTCGTGGTTGTCGAAGGGCTTGCCGTCCGCCCGGTCGCACAGGTACAGGTTGCCGTAGACCCGGTCGCGGACCGAGATGGCGACCCCGAGCAGCGAACGCATCGGGGGGTGGCCGGGCGGGAACCCGACGAACTCCGGGTGGTCGGCCATGTGCGCCACCCGCAGCGGTTCTGGGTGGTGGATGAGGTGGCCGAGGAGGCCGCGGCCACGCGGCAGCTCCACCCCGGACAGGTTCGCCATCTCCTGGGAGCTGAGCCCCAGCGGGACGAACTCGGCGAGGAACTCGCCCTCCTCGTCGAGCACCCCGAGGGCTCCGTAGCGGGCACCGGAGAGGTCCATGGCGGTGCGGACGATGCGCCGCAGCACCGACGGCAGCTCCAGCGCGCCCGTGATGCTGAGTACGGCTTCCAGCAGACCCTGCAGCCGGAGCTGGGCCTGCGCCAGCGCGTGCATCTGCTCGCCGATCCGGTCCAGATCCGAACTGAGCGGCAGATTGAGCAGAGACATGTACGGCACCTCGGCCGATCCGCCATCGGCCTCGCCGAGCGGTTCCCGCGTCACCGGACTCACTTCCTCCTGTCACCGACACCGCCACGCCGCACTGTGCCGCTCTCTCCGGCCTGCCAGACCCCCCTGTCCGTTTCGTCCGGCGCAGGAGCAGAGACAATCACGTATCGGCAGAGGTGAGGCGTAGCGTGCCCGGTGCGTCGGCGGACTTGGTCCATCAGGCGCCCACGACGGGGCGGGAAGCACCGGACAGGGGGCACCGCTCGCCGCCCGTACGGGCCGCGTGGGGCCGCCGGCACCACCGGCCAGAAGTGACCCTTGTCAACCGCCGCACCCGCCCCGGACCACGAACCCGCACGTCAGAAGGGTGACCGGCGGGTTCGGACGCATGGCGCGAATTTGACCCCGCCACCCTCGGCGTAGCAGCCTTCCCTGCGACCCGCGCACCGAGCGCCCTGCGTCCCGTGAGCGCGTGTGTCCTTGCGATGCGTCGTGCCACGTGTGCGAATGCCCCCTTCAGCAAGGAATCCCATGCCCACCCCCCAAGCCCGAACCGCCACCGGTACGCCCGGCGCCACCGGGGCCGAGCCGGTCACGGACAGCGACCGAGGGAGCGGTACGACCGGCCCGCCGTCCTCCGGCGCCCGCAGCCGCACCGACCTGCCGGTGCTCGCCACCAGCGGCGGACTCCTTGTCGCCTTCGTCGCGGCCGCGCTGATCGCCCCCACGACCACGGGCAACGCCGTCGACGCCGCCTTCACCTTCGCGGCGCGCTGGTTCGGCCCCTTCTGGCAGGTGCTGCTGCTCGCGACCTTCGGCGTCGCGATCTGGCTGGGCTTCTCCCGGTACGGGAAGGTGCGGCTGGGCGGCGCCGGGACCCGCCCGGAGTACAGCAGGTTCCAGTGGATCGCCATGATCATGTCGACCCTGCTGGCCGGTGGCGGCGTCTTCTTCGCCGCGGGCGAGCCCGTACAGCACTACATCGACACGCCGCCCTTCTACGACGGTGTCGAGGGCGGCACCCAGCAGGCCGCCGACGCGGCGCTGGCCCAGAGCTTCGCGCACTGGGGCTTCCTCGCGTGGGCCGTCCTCGGGACGCTGGCCTCGATCGTGATGATCAGGGCCCAGGAGCGCGGTATGCCGCTGCGCCCGCGCACCCTGCTCTACCCGTTCCTCGGTGAGCGCGTCCGCCACTCCCGGCTGGGCGCCGCCGTCGACATCGTCTGTGTCATCGCCGTCGTGGCCGGCACGGTCGGGCCGATCGGCTTCCTCGGCCTCCAGGTCTCCTACGGGCTCTCCGAGGTGTTCGGCATCTCCGGGGGCTATCCCGTGCAGCTCGCCGTCATCGTGCTGCTGACCGTCGTCGCCGTCGCATCCGTGGCGAGCGGGCTCGACCGGGGCATCCAGTTCTTCAGCAGGGCCAACATCTGGCTCGCCGCCGCCCTGATGGCCGTCATCCTGGTCCTCGGCTCGCTCGGCTTCGTCATCGACTCCTTCCTCGGCGGGCTCGGCCAGTACGCGCGGGACTTCGTCCCGCTGGCGCTCAACCGCGGCGACCACGCCTGGCTCGGTTCCTGGACCGTCTTCTTCTTCGGCTGGTTCCTCGGCTACGGCCCTCTGATGTCGATCTTCGTGGCCCGCATCTCCAAGGGCCGCACCCTGCGTGACCTGGTCGTCTCCACCGCGATCGTCCCGCCGCTGGCCACCATGTTCTGGTTCACCGTCTTCGGCGGCACCGGCATCTTCCTCGAGCAGCAGAACCCCGGGGCCCTCTCGGAGCCGCTCAAGGCCGTCGGCATGGACGCCGCCGTCATCTCCATGGCCCAGCAACTGCCCATGGGCGCCGTGGTCGCGGTGGCGCTGCTCCTGCTGACCATCACGTTCGTGGTGACCACCACCGACTCGATGTCGTACGCCATCTCCGCGGCGGGGACCCGGTTCGGCGAGCCCGCCCCGGCCGTCCGCGCCTTCTGGGGCCTGCTCATGGGCGCCGCCGCCGCCGTGCTCATCCTCGTCGGTGACGGCGGCATCACCGCCCTGCAGTCGTTCATCGTCGTCACGGCCGTCCCCGTCGGCTTCATCATGCTCCCGACCCTGTGGACCGCTCCGCGCATGGCCAAGGAGATGGCCCGGGAACAGGGCATCATTCCGGCCGAGCCCACCGCGCCGACGCCGGCACCAAAGCCCGAGGCGACAGCCGACCTCAAGCCGGAGCCGTCGGCGCCGGGACCGCGCGAGCGCTGAGCGAGCGGCGCCGAGGGGGTGCGGCCGGGGGCCGCCGGTGGGCAGTAGGGAGAGCTTCTCCTGGGCCTGTGCTGCGCGCCCCACTCCTCGGCAGGAGTTGCAGATGCATCGCCGCCGCCCCCTCTCCGGGGCGGCGGCGATGACGTCGAGGCCGGGGCCCCGCCCGGGGGGGGCAGGGCGGCGGGGGTCACGCTGATCCGTTCCCGCCCCCGCTCGGCTGCGGGCGGCTGAGGGTCACGGCGCCGTGGAAGGGCTCTGCCGAGACGGCCGACATCGCCTCCAGCGAGGCGTCGGGGACGGGCAGCAGATGGGCGTCGACCCAGGTGTCCCCCGCTGCCGCCTGGGCCCACGGGTCCTCGACCACGACGGCGCCGGGTACGGCGCCGTGGCAGAGCACCCAGTGGGGCACGTCGAACCCCTGCATCCTGGCGAGCGAGACCAGGAGCAGTACGTGCTCGCTTCGCCCGACGGCGCTGCGGATCGCGGTGGTGGAGAGGGGGTGCGGGTCGACCGGGACGCCGGTCCGGTCGGCGTCCGTACGCGACATCCGCTGAAGGTGGGCGCGCCACTCCTGCTCGGTCTCCGGAAGGTGGTCGAGCATGACGGGCCGGTCGGTGTCGAGGTGGACCTGGACGGGGGTGGAGGGCCACGCCCGTCGCACGGCGACACCCAGTCCGACGGGCTCGCAGGCGGGGAAGTTGGTCGCGTCGCGCCACAGCGTCAGCTCCGCGCGGCGGTCGAGCCCCTCCGGCGGCAGGGCGCCCGCATGCGCCTGCGCGACCAGGGCCGTGACGGCGCCGCAGGTGAAATGGGTGCTCTGCCCGTAGTACGGGGGCTCGGTCACCGTGACCCCGTGCAGCCAGCGGACGTGACCGGCGGCGGGCCCGGCCGGGTCACGCGCCGCCGCGAGCGCAGGACGCAGCGGGGTGAAGCCCGCGGCAGCGGCCTCCTCGGGGCGGGCCGTCCATCCCTCCCACTTGACCTGCGCGAGGTCGAGGTCGCGCGCGCGGGCGACGACGGCCGCGACGGCTGCCGGTACGTCGCCGACGGCGTCGACGATCTTCAGGTAGGCCGTGCCGGGGCGGGCCGTCACGAGCGCGGCGGCGGACCAGTCTCCGCCGTCGTCCCCCACGACGGCCACGAGGTGCGGGGCGTGAGCCGAACGGTCGACCGTGTACCAGCGCTCCGGCACGTCCTGCCCGAGCCGGCTCAGCGGGGCCGGCGGGGCGTCTCGGTCGAACGGGACGACGACGCAGCTCTTCGCGGTCGTTTCCTGCGGGGACGGCATTCGGTGCTCCAAGCGGGTCGGAGGGAGGGGAGGGGCAAGGGTCGGGGGCAGGGCGGACGGGGCCGGATGTCCCGGACCGGGCCGATGGGCGTGGGACGCGCCGCCGCCCGGCGTCAGCCGCGGGAGCGCCGGAGCACCCAGACGAAGTACGGGGCGCCGACCAGCGCGATCATCAGGCCCGCCGGCATCTGGGCGGGTGCGACGAGCGTGCGGCCGAGGGCGTCGGCCACGCACACCAGCAGCGCTCCGAGCACCATCGCGACCGGGATCGCGCGGCCGTGCCGGGCGCCGACCAGGGACCGGGCGAGGTGCGGGGCGACGAGTCCCACGAAGCCGACGACACCGACGGCGACCACGCTGACCGCCGCGAGCACCGCCGCGATCGCCAGTGCGGCGACGCGGGTGCGTTCCACCTTGACGCCGACGATGCGCGGGGTGTCCTCATCGACGGCGAGGAGGTCGAGCCTGCTCCGCATGGCGAGCAGCGCGGGGAGGGCGAGGGCCAGGGCGATCGCGACCGGTACGACGTCGGGCAGCGTGCGCCCGTAGGTGGTGCCGGAGAGCCAGGTGAAGATGCGGGGCGTGTTGTAGGGGTCGGCGCGCAGCAGCAGGAAGGTGGTGACCGAGCTGAGGCCGTAGCCGCAGCCGATGCCGATCAGGACGAACCGGTCGGGTAGGAAGCCGCCGCGCCAGGCCAGCAGGGCGATGACCGCGAAGGTGGCGAGCCCCGCCCCGACCGCGACCGCGACGAGCACCGGGCGTCCGCCGGGCAGGCCTGAGGTGACGACGCTCGCCGCGCCGAGCCCGGCGCCCGCAGTGATACCGAGGACGCCCGGTTCCGCAAGCGGGTTGCGTACCGCGCCCTGCACCACGCATCCGGCCAGTCCGAGCGCCGCGCCGGCGAGGACCGCGGCGACCACGCGCGGAACCCGGTCGTCGAGGGCCTGGCCGATCAGGTCCGGGGCGGCTCCGCGGAGCCAGAGCCCGATGTCCCCCGTCCGCAGCCAGAGGCTCCCCGCCAGTACGGCCACGAGGACCGCCCCGGCCAGGAGCACCAGCGCGCCCGCCACGACGAGGAGGAACGCGCGGCGAGACCGTGCGGCGACCCGGGCGGGCGGCGGTTGCCGGACCTGCCCCGTGTCGCGCAGGCGCAGCGCGAGCACCACGATCACCACGGCGCCGAGCAGCGCGGTGGGGACGCCCGTGGGAATGGAGGCGGCCCCGTCCGCGCCCTGGATCGCGCGCAGAGAGGCGTCCGCGAGCAGGATGAGCAGCGCACCGAGCAGCCCGGCGGCGGGCACCAGGAGGAGGTGCCGGCGCAGCGCGCCGACCCGCGCAGCGATCAGGCGGGCCAGGACGGGGGCGCCGAGGCCGACGAACGAGATCGGACCCGCGAGGGTCACCGCCGTGCTGGTCAGGAGCACCGCGCAGATCACCGCGGTCACCCGGGTGGTCCGGATCGGCACGCCGAGGGTGGACGCGGCGTCGTCGCCGAGGTTCAGCACGTCCAGTCGCCGCGAGAGGGCCAGGGCGACGCACAGCACGACGGCCACGAGGGGGAACGCGCGTACCGAGGCGTCGATGTTCAGCTGCGCGAGGGAACCGCTCCCCCAGGCGAAGAGGCCGGTGGTGTTCTGGCCGAACAGGATGAGAAGCATCCCGGTCGCCGCGTCCAGGGCCATCGCGGTCGCCGACCCGGCGAGGATGAGGCGCGTCCCGGCGGTGCCCGCGGCCCGGCCCGCGAGGAGCAGCACGAGCGCCGCCGCGACCAGGCCGCCGGTGAAGGCGGCGGCGCCCGAGGCCCACAGCGGGACGGCGAGGCCCAAGGCCGCGACCAGCGTGAGCGTGAGGTAGGCCCCGGCCGTGACCGCGAGGGTGTCGGGGGAGGCGAGCGCGTTGTGCGTGACGGACTGGAGCAGCGCCCCGGCGCAGCCGAGGGCGAAGCCCACCGCGACGCCCGCGAGCAGGCGCGGTAGGCGCGAGCCGGTGAGGATCTCACCGACCGGCGCCCCACCGGTGTCCTCCCGTCCCCCGGCGAGGTGGCGCACCAGGTCGCCGATGCCGACGCCGGAGGTGCCCTGCGTCAGGTGCCACATGGCCACCAGGGCGGTCGCGACGAGGAGGAGGGCCAGGACGGCCACCCCGGCGGGGCCGCCGCCGCGCTCGGTGCGCGGCAGCGGTCCCGCCGCGGGTGCCGTGGTCCGTGTCGCCCTCACTTCTGGTCGAGGACGTCGACGTACGCGTCGATCGCCTGCGCGCAGGAGCGCGGGCCACCGGCGCCCCACACCCGCGCCGGGAACGCGTGGGCACGGCCTTCCTTCACGGCCGGGATGCTCTTCCAGATCGGGTTCTTGCCGAGCGCCGCGACGTAGCCGCCGGCTCCTTCGTCGTTGGCGTAGAAGAGGTTGGCGTCGCCGACCGCGGCGAGTCCCTCGACGTCGGTCTGCGCGAGGCCGTAGGCGGGGTCGACCCCGCCGTCCCCGTGGTCCTTGTCGACCTTGTCGTTCCACGCGGGGTTCATGCCGAGCTCTTCGCCTATCTCGGTGAACAGGGCGCCGTCGCTGTAGGGGCGGATGGTGAGGTTGCCGCCCTGCAGCCATCCGTCGAAGAACAGGAAGTCCCTGGTCGGCAGATCGGCGTCGGCGACCTTCTTCTTCGCCGTCGCGAGGTGCTGGTCGAACTCCTTGAGCACCTGGTCGGCCCGCTCGGTGCGGCCCGTCGCCTCGCCGATCATGCTGAAGACCTCGCGCATGTTCCCGATCGGGTCGTCCGGGTCGGCGCCGCGGGTGGCCATCACGGGGACGCCCCGCTTCTCCAGCTTCGCGAGGGTCTCGTCGTCGGTGTCGACCGCCTCCACCACGATGAGGTCGGGCTTGGCCGCGTAGAGGGTGTCGAGGTCGGGCTCCTCACGGGTACCGATGTCCGTCACGCCGCTGGGCAGCTTCTCCGCGCTGACCCAGGTGCGGTACCCCTTCGCGTCGGAGACGGCGGTGGGGGTGACGCACAGGGTCAGCGCGTCCTCGACCTGCTGCCATTCCAGGACCGCGATCCGCTGGGCGGGCTTGTCGAGCTTCACCTGACGACCGACGCTGTCCTCGAAGGAGACCGGCTGCGTCGACGTGGTCGTGGTGTCCTCGGCGCAGCTCTTCGACGCGGGGGACGCACTGGCCCTGCCGCCTGCCTCGGTCTGGTCGACGTCGGTCGTGCCGCAGGCCGTGACGACGAGGACGGCGAGCCCGGTGGTGGCTGACGCCACCAGGCGGTGGGCACGGTTCATGAAGGATCCTCTTTCTTGCTGATTTTTCGCGAAGAGCCGGCGGTGTACGCCGGAGCGGCGGAGGTGCCGCTTCAGGAGGGGTGGCGGCCGATGGGGTCGATGCGGAGGCGGCCGGTGCGCGGATCGGCGCCGACCTCGACGCGGATGTCGTAGACCTCGGCGATGTTCTCGGCGGTGAGGACATCGGCGGGTGCGCCCGCCGCGTGGACGCGGCCGGAGCGCATCAGGACGAGCGTGTCCGCGACCCGGGACGCGTGGTCGAGGTCGTGCAGCACGATCCCGACCGCGATGCCGTGCTCCTCGACCAGGTCGCGCACCAGGTCGAGCGTCTCGATCTGGTAGCGCAGGTCCAGGTGGTTGGTCGGTTCGTCCAGCAGGACGACGCCGGTGTCCTGGGCCAGGCAGGCCGCGAGCCAGACCCGCTGCATCTCTCCGCCGGAGAGTTCCCCGACCGGGCGGCCGGCCATGTCCCGGACGCCGGTGACCTCCATGGCGTGGTCGACGGCAGCCCGGTCCTCGGCGGTCGTACCGGCCAGGCCGCGCCGGTGGGGATGGCGGCCGAACGCCACCACCTCGGCGACCGTCAGCCCTTGGGGCGCGGGCCTCGACTGGGAGAAGAGCGTGACCTCGCGGGCGAACTGGCGGGAGTTGAGCAGGGCCGCGTCACGCTCGGGCTGTCCGTCGGGTGCGCCGAGCGTCACCCGGCCGCCGTCCAGCCGGTGCAGCCGGGCGAGCGCGCGCAGCAGCGTGGACTTCCCGCTGCCGTTCGGTCCCACCAGGGCTGTCGCGCGGCCGGGTTCCAGGGTGAGGCAGACGTCGTGGACGACCGGGGTTCCGCCGTACCGCAGTCGCAGGTCGTACCCGTGGAGGGCGGCCGTCGGCGCGGCGGGGCCGGCCGCGGGGCGGGCGGCCTGCCGGAAGGGGATGGTGAACATCGAGGTGTCCGGACGGTCGGAGGGGCAGGAGTGCGGCACCCTCCGTCCGGCCGTCACCGGCCGGGCCGCGGGCCCTCCCGCGCATGGGAAGCACCGTTCGCGGCGAGCAACAACTAAGGGTCACCTAACTCCGAGAAGGTTATATTCCGCCTGCCATGTCGACAATCAGGAGTCCGGGACACCCGATACGGGATTCCGGACACCCTCGTGAGCACCGTCGGCCGCGCCGAAGAAGGCGCCCGGCGTGGTCCCCATGACCCGCCGGAAAGCGGCGATGAAGGAGCTGGGCTGGGCGTAGCCGAGCGCCTCGGAGACCGTCGTCACGTCCCAGCCCCCGGAGAGGAGCGTCAGCGCCCGGTGCGCGCGCAGCATCTGCCGCCACTGCGCGAAGGAGAGACCGGTCGCGTGGCGGAACGCGCGGGTGATCGTACGGTCGCTGATGCCCAGCTCCCGCGCCCACTCCTTCAGCGAGCGGCAGTCGCCGGGGTCGTCCAGCAGGGCTTCGGCGATGGCGTCGATCCGGGGGTCGCCGGGCAGGTGCAGCGCGAACTGGCGTTCCGACTGCTGGAGCACGTCGAAGACGACGGACTCCGCCCGGGCCCTGGCCGCCGCGTCGAGATCCGTGCGGGACAGATGGACCAGCAGCGATTCGAGCAACGGCGTCATCGTGATCGCTGTCGGTTCCCCGAACACGAACGGCGTGCGGTCGGGGGCGAAGAAGGCGTCGTAGAACTCCGCCCCCGCCGTCGCCTGGCCTCCGTGCACCATGCCTGCGGGCATCCACAGCCCGTGCCCCTCGGAGACGGTGAAGATCCGGTCCTCCACCCGGGAGGTGAGCGTTCCCCCGCGCACCCAGACGAGTTCGTGCAGGGGATGCGAGTGCGGCGCCCACTCCGTGGGAACGCGGGGCACCTGGAACTCGGAGAGGATGACGAAAGGCGCCGGCGCCTGCTCCGGGAGCGCCACGGCCCGGCGCACCTCGGTGCCCTCCTCACGCCGCCACATCCCAGGGCTCGCCTCACCAGGGGATGAACGGACCATGCGGACGAGTCTATCCGCGCCCGCACCGACGTCGCGGCCCTGACCTGCGACGAACGACCGGACGAGCGGTTCGGCGAGGCCCGTCCGGCCCGTCGCGGGTCGCGCCGGGCGCCGCCTCCCCCGGCTCCGCGGGCCGGTCCTCTCCCGTGGCCACCGGCAACTCCCGTGCCCGGGGGCAGCGTTCACCCTTGTGACAACGCACCTGGCCGCTCTCCGTCCTCTGCCGGACCCGCTCCGGGCGGAGGCCCGGCGTCTCGGCACCAAGACCGCCTTCCAGGACGACCGTTCCCGGGTGACCTACGGGGAGCTGGAGGCGCGCACCGGTCGGCCGGCGGGGCATCTCGTCAACCTCGGCCTGCGGCACGGGGAGCGGGCGGCGATCCTGCTGGGCAGCCGGGTGGAGGCCGTCGAGGCCGTCCTCGCCGCGCCGGGCCGACGACCCGTGCACGCTGCCGGCCGGTGTGCCGACGACGTACGGCAAGCTCCTCGACGCCGTGGGCGACGAGGGGCTGGGGGAACCGGCGCTGCGGGGCTGCGTCAGCGGGGGCGCGGCCGCCCCGCCCGCCTTCCAGCGGGCCTGCGAAGAGATGCGGGGCCGACGGCAGCGGCGCCGAGGCCACGGGCGAGGGCGAGTTGTGGGTCTCCGGGCCCGGTGTCACGGCCGGGTAGCACCGGCGGCCCGACGACACCGCCGCGGTGCTGCGCGACGGGTGGTACCGCACCGGTCACCTGGCCCGGATCGGCTCCGACGGTGGACTCCCCTCACCGGCCGGGTCAGCGAACTGATCATAGGCCGGGAAGAACGTCCCTCCCTATGAGGTGGAGGCGGTGCTGCTCGCGCTGCCCGGGGTCCGCGACGCCGCCGTGGCCGACCTCCCGGACGACCGGCTCGGTGAGGTCCCGGCCGCCTACCTGGTCCCGGCTGACGGCGCTGTCCTCGACCGGAGCGAGATCCTCGCCGCCTGCCGGGAACACCTCTCCCCGTTCAAGGTGCCCGCCGCCCTCCATGAGGTGGACGAGACCCCCGCACCGCCTCCGGCGGTCGACTGCCGAGAACCCGCCCCCCGGGCGCCTTCGCGATCAGCCCGACTTCGGCGGCTTCCGCGCGTCGAAG
The DNA here is from genome assembly GCF_042723275.1 of Streptomyces sp. NPDC058373. Lineage (NCBI taxonomy): Bacteria > Bacillati > Actinomycetota > Actinomycetes > Kitasatosporales > Streptomycetaceae > Streptomyces > Streptomyces sp. NPDC058373. The sequence continues at coordinate 87,008 of NZ_JBHXJE010000002.1, forward strand.
GCGAAGAGCGTGTTCTCGGCCGCGGCCACGACCAGCGCACGCCCCGCGACGGTCACGCGCGGGCTCGCGCCCTGATCGCCCGTCAAACCGTCGGCCCGCGGATCGGTCGTCCACAGGAGTTCGCCCTCGCGCGGCGAGAGCGCGACCACCCGGCCGGAGGCCGAGCTGAAGTACAGCGCGCCGGCCCCCGCGACGGGCCCCGACGCGCCCTCCACGCTCGTCTGCCGCGACCACTTCTGCCGGCCGGTCGCGGGGTCGAGCGCGGTGACGCGGCCGGTCTGCCCGCTCACGTAGACGGTGCCGTCCGCCATGCCGGGCGTCCCGGCGTACGTCTTGGCCAGTGGGGAGTACGTGACCTTCCGCGAGGCCGGGTCGACCCGCGCCACGCCGTCGTAGCCGGCCAGCGCCGCGCCCTCCCTGTGCTCCTGGAGGAGTACGAGGCTGCCGTCGGCGACGCCCATCGGCACGGCGGGGCCGTCGACCGCGATGGGCCTGCCCAGCCTCCCCGAGCCACGGTCGACCGCGTACAGGGCGGGGTGGCGCACCTCCGAGGCGTCCAGCTCCGCGTCCGCCGCGCACATCGCGAGGAGCCGCTGGCCCACCGGGACGGGAGCGCACCGCGTACCGGCGGGGAACGGCGTCGTCCACGCGGTCTCGCCGCTGCGCGCGTTGCGGGCCTCGAAGCGGGAGTTGGCGGCGTCGACCGTCACGACGGCGGAGCCGACCACCAGGGCGTCCTGGGACCGGCCCGTGACGGCGGTCGACTGGGCGCCGGACGGCACGGACCACAGCTCCCGGCCGTCCTCCGCGTCGAGGGCCACCACCTCGTCGCCAGGGCCCTGCGACGCGTCCTCGGCGGCGAGGCGGTAACCGAGCACCGTGTCGTCGGTGGCACCCACCAGGTGCATGCCCTGGGCGGGGACGCCCGGGCTCTTCACCGTCCAGACCCGCGAGCCGTCCCGGGCGCTCACGCGGGTCGCGACGACCCCGCCGCCCCCGCAGAACAACGCGTCGCCGCGCGCGACGCACCGCAACTCGTCGGGGATGTCCGCGCGGCCGCCCGGCACGGTCTCGCGCCACGGCTGGAAGCCGTCCGGAAGCGTGGCACCCGGCGCCGCGACGCTGTGGCCCTTGCCGTCGCCGCTGCTCCCTCCGGAGTCGCCCGCCTCCAGTGCGGCGACTCCCCCGCCGATCGCCACCACCGCGACCGCGGCGGCGAGCACGGGACGCCATCGGCTGCGCAGCCGGCGGCCGAGCGGGGTGCCGGTGCTCCCGGTGTCGGGAGCGGCCGGGGCGGTCGGTGCCGGGACGGCGCCCGTCGTGAGGTGGTGCTGGGTGGCCATGTCACGGGTGCGGCCCGCGCCGGCCCCGTTCGCGCCGGCCCGGCCGAGGTCGGCCGGCAGGTCCCGCAGCAGCACGAGGAGTTCGTCCGCCGAGGGGCGCCGCCCGGGCTCCTTGTCCAGGCACGACTCGACGACGGGGCGCAACGCCCCCGGCACGGCGTCCAGCGACGGCTCCTCGTGCACTACCTGGTACGCCGTCATGTACGGGCTGTCCGCGTCGAAGGGGCCGCGGCCCGTCGCCGCGTACACCAGCAGCGTCCCCAGCGAGAAGACGTCGGAACGCGGCCCCACGCCGCGCGGCGCCTGCAGCTGCTCCGGCGACATGAAGGGCGGGGTACCGATGACCCGCCCTGTCATGGTCAGCGTCTGCTGGTCCGCGGCGCGCGAGATGCCGAAGTCGATGACGCGTGGGCCCTCGGGGGAGAGCACGACGTTCGAGGGCTTCAGGTCACGGTGGACGACCCCCACCCGGTGGATGTCGCGCAGCGCCTCCGCCAGCCCGATGGCGAGCCTCCTCAGCTCCGCTCCGTTCAGGGGGCCCTGGGCGGCGATGCACTGGGCGAGCGTGTGCCCCTCGATGTAGGTCGTCGCCATCCACGGCTGTTCGGCCTCCGGGGCGGCGTCGACCACGGCGGCGGTGAACGCGCCGCTCACCCGCCTGGCCGCCGCCACCTCCTGCCGGAAGCGGATGCGGAACTCGTCGTCCCCCGCGAACTGCTGGTGGATGAGTTTGATCGCGACGGCCCGCCCCGAACTCGTACGGGCCAGAAAGACCGTGCCCATCCCACCCGAGCCGAGCCGCGCCTCCACTGGGTAGCCGCCGATCTCGGCCGGATCACCTCCGCGCAGCGACACTGTTCCGGATCTCCCGTCCCCCGTGCACCTCTGCCACCACGGGCCCGCGTACTTGTTCGTGCACACAAACTAGCGGCAGGGCAGTAGGACAGAGCAAAGCGGGTGACGAACCGGGGCGGCAGGTGGTGGCGGCCACCGGCTGGACCGGGCGGCGGGCGGCCCGCCGCCCGTGACCCGGCGAACCTCTTGCCGCCGGTCGTGTGGACGAGGACGAGCCGCTGGCGATCCTGGGCCGCCACGCCAACGTGGTCTTCTTCTCCGGCCACACCCACTGGGACCTCCGCCGCCAGGACTGGGCGGCCCGCAAGGTCGTCGACGGCGGCGACCCGCGCGGCTTCCACGTCTTCGACACCGGGGTGATCGAGACGCTGTACGGCCCCGACGGCAGGGGCGGTGAGAAGGCGCTGGACCCGGCGGCCTCCCAGGGGCTGCGGGTGGTGCCGGGGGGCGACGGCAAGCTCACCGTCGAGTCCCGCGACTTCACCGGGCGTACGGTCATCCGCAGCCTGGAGATCTGACCGCCGGGCCCGCTCGGCCCCCGGGAGGGCGGGCCCGCGCGCGGATCTCACCGGAACGGCGCACGATGGGAGGAGCGACACGCCGGCCGAACACGCGCGGGGCGGCCCTCGGCCCGGCCGGGAGTCACCGGCCGGGCGGTCCGGCGCCAGGGGCGCCCGGACACGGGCCGTCCGGCGCGTACCGGAGGAGGACGGACGCATGGCACACCACCACAAGCCCAACCGGGCAGTCGAAGGCGCCTCGGACCGCGACCACGGCAGGGGAATGCCCCGGCGCCCCGACGGGGAGCAGCTGGAGCAGCGGACGGTACGCGACCGGGAGGCCGCGGGCCTGCCCGCCAAGGCTCCGACGGGCTCCGACGCCGCCTACCGCGCGGGGCAGGAAGAGGTCGACCGGGAGGTGGACGCGGGCGAGATCCCCACGGGCGCCCGCACCCGCAAGTCCCGCGACGCCTACCCGCCCACCCGCTACGAGGAGTGACCCCGGGCGGGGCCGCGGCCTCGGGTCACTCCAAGGGAGACCACGACCGCCGCCGCGGCCCCGTCGGGCGTCTCGTAACGCACCGAGTCGCCGGCGCGTTACGCCCATGAGCGCGCGACCCAGCGGGCTGTCGGCCGTGCCCAGTGACGGATCCAGCCCCTGTGTGACCTGGCCGATCTGCACGGTCTGCTCGGAGCCGTCGTCGAACCGCACGGTCACGGTGCGGCCGGGGCGGCCGGCTGCATTCCCGGATGTCACGTGCGCGCCCCGGCCCCTCGCCCAGATCTCGCGTCCCGTGTTTGAGTAGGGCGTCGAAGACCGCCGCGCCCCCGGCACGAGGACAGGAGCTCCCCGCCACGTCGACCGACCTGACCACCTTCGCGCAGGGCATCTTCGAGGCCCAGCCGTTCAGCCGCCTCCTGGGGGCCGAGCTGACCGCCGTCGGCCCCGGCACGGCGAGATCCGCCTCCGCGACCGCCGCGAACTCCGGCACCAGCACGGCTTCCTCCACGGCGGGGTCCTCAGCCACCTCGCCGACAACGCCCTCACCTTCGCGGGCGGTCTGGCGCTCGGCGGTGACGCCCTCACCGCCGAATACAAGATCAACTACGCCAGGCCCGCCGTCGGCGACACCGTCATCGCCAGGGCGGAGGCCGTAGTGATCCCCACCCGCCAGGCGATCTGCCGATGCTCCCTGTACGTACTCCAGGACGAGGTGGAGCGCGTCGCCCTGGCAGACTTCCTCCACACCTACAGCCACCGCCCTCACACCGGCATCGATGGCCACCCACCAGCCCGCCACGTCACCAACCCGCCGGGGGAGGATCACGTCGCCCCTCACCAGTCGTCCGCGCCCGCCCCGGCTCCAAGCACCACCTGATCGTCGACCGCCACGGAACGCCGCGCGTCGTCACGCTCACCGGCGGGAACCGACACGACGTCACCCAGCTCCTGCCGCTGCTCGACGCCGCCCCGCCGGTCCGGGGCCGGCGGGATGCCCCCGCAAGCCCCGACGCCTGTACGCCGACCGAGGCCACGACTTCGACAAGTACCGCCGCCTGCCGTGGAAGCACGGCATCAAGCCGTTGATCGCCCGACGCGGCATCGCTTACGGCTCCAGGTCCTCGGTGTCCTCCACGCGTACCGCCGGGACGGGACGCCGCACGCTGCGGCGGACATGGTTGCGCCAGACGTCGGCCGCGACCGTCATCAGCCAGGCGCACGGGCGCAACTCCCGCAGCCGCTCCGGCGAGTACGTCCGCTGCGCGGTGCAGGCGCGCAGGAAGGTGTCCTGCCCCAGGTCGTCCGCCTCCGCGGCGGAGCCGGACACCCGCAGCAGGAACGCGTGCACACCTCTGGCGTGGACGCGGACGAGTGCGGCGAAACCGTCGTCCAGGTCCGCCGCCGGCAGGTCGGTCAACTGCTCAGCCACCTTTTCCATCATCGCGGGAAACACCGCCCCGGCGAAAAGGGTTGCCGGATGCCCCGGCCGCGCCACCCCGGGGGTGGCGCCCGCGCGCACTCCGCCGCCCCCAACTGTGGTGTCCCACCACATACGCCCGTGACCAGCGCCTTCCTACGGTGTGGCGACACGGAAACGTCCCCGCCAACTGTCCGGAAGTGGTGCTCATGTCCGCCCCCGCTGCCTCTCCCCCATCCCCGTCCAGCCTCAAGCGCATCGTCGGCGCGAGCCTGGTCGGGACCACCATCGAGTGGTACGACTTCTTCCTGTACGGGTCGGCCGCCGCACTGGTCTTCAACAAGGTCTTCTTCCCGGACTCCGACCCGCTCGTCGGCACGCTGCTCTCCTTCCTCACCTACGCCGTCGGCTTCGCGGCGCGGCCGCTGGGCGCGCTGGTCTTCGGCCACTACGGGGACCGACTGGGCCGGAAGAAGCTGCTGGTCATCAGCTTGCTGCTGATGGGCGGCGCCACCTTCGCGATCGGGCTGCTGCCCACCCACGCCACCATCGGTACGGCCGCGCCGCTGCTGTTGACGGTGCTGCGGCTCGTCCAGGGCTTCGCGCTCGGCGGCGAGTGGGGCGGGGCGGTGCTGCTGGTCTCCGAGCACGGGGACGCCAAGCGGCGCGGGTTCTGGGCGTCGTGGCCGCAGACGGGCGCGCCGGCCGGGCAGTTGCTGGCGACGGCGGTGCTCGCGGTGCTGACCGCGGTCCTCTCCGATCAGGCCTTCATCACCTGGGGCTGGCGCATCCCGTTCCTCCTCTCCGGCGTGCTGGTCCTGGTCGGCCTGTGGATCCGCCTCTCGGTGGACGAGTCGCCGGTGTTCAAGGCGGCGCTGGCCCGCTCCGAGGCGCGGCGCGCGGAGGGCGCGACCGAGAAGATGCCGCTCGTCTCGGTGCTGCGGCACCACTGGCGCGACGTGCTGGTGGCGATGGGCGCGCGGATGGCGGAGAACATCAGCTACTACGTGCTGACCGCGTTCATCCTCGTCTACGCGACGACCGCGGTGGACCTGCCCCAGCAGACCGCGCTCAACGCCGTCCTCATCGGTTCCGCGGTGCACTTCGTGACCATCCCGATGTGGGGCGCGCTCTCCGACCGGCTCGGGCGGCGCCCGGTGTACATGGTCGGCGCGGCCGGGGTCGGCCTGTGGATGTTCCCGTTCTTCCAGCTCATCGACACCGGGAGCTTCCCGGCGCTGCTGCTGGCGGTGACGGTCGGGCTGGTGCTGCACGGGGCGATGTACGCGCCGCAGGCGGCGTTCTTCTCCGAGATGTTCGCGACCCGCATGCGGTACTCGGGGGCGTCGATCGGCGCGCAGTTCTCCTCGGTGGCCGCCGGCGCGCCCGCGCCGCTGATCGCCACGGCGCTGCTCGCCGAGTACGACAGCTCGGTGCCGATCTCGCTGTACGTCATCGCGGCCGCGGTGATCACGCTGATCGCGGTGGGCGTGGCGCAGGAGACCCGCCACCGCGACCTGGCCGACGTGCCGACCGGCTCGGAGCGGGCCGCGCTGAAGGCGGGCGTGCCGTCCCAGGGCGACGCGGCGGCCGCCGAGCGGGCCGGGGAGGGTTCCTCGGCCGGGCCGGTAGGCCCGCCCGTCTGATGCGGGCCTGTTCCCGGGCGGTCCGGCCGCCGCGCCCCGTCCCCCGTGCTCGCCGCGGGGAGGCGGGGCGCGGCGCTGTCAGCCGGTGAGTGCGGAGGCGAGCCGGTGCAGGCGCAGGGCGAGCTGGATCTCCAGGGTGCGGGCGGGGCTCTGCCAGTCGTCGCCGAGGAGCCGGGCGACCCGGTCCAGGCGCTGGGCGACGGTGTTGACGTGGACGTGGAGGGTGTCCTTGGTGCGGGCCGGGCTGGAGCCCGCGGCGTAGTAGGCGTCGAGGGTGCGGACGAGTTCGGTGCCGCGCCTGCGGTCGTAGTCGAGGACCGGGCCGATGGTGCGCTCGACGAAGCCGGAGATGTCGCGGGGCCCGGCGAGGAGGAGGCCGAGGAAGCCGAAGTCCTCGGCGGCGGCGCCCTGTCCGGAGCGGCCGAGCAGGCGCAACGCGTCCAGGCAGCGGCGCGCCTCGGTGTAGGCGGCCGGGGCGGCGTCGGCGGCGGGCAGGGGGCGCAGCGGGGCGGAGGCGCCGACGGTGACCGGTTCGTGGACGGCGGCGCCGAGGTGGAGGGCGGTGCGGCGGGCCAGTTCGGTGGCGGTGTCTCCGTCGGCGAGCGGCAGCAGCAGGACGGTGCCGCCGTCGCGGGTGGCGGCGAGGCCGTGGCCGGTGGCGGCGAGGTGGGCGGCGGCGGCCCACAGGCGGCGGCGGACGGCGGCCTCCTCGTCGGCGGTGGCGTCCTGGGCGGCGTCGGGCTGGGCGGCGAGGACGACGTGCGGGGCGTCGAGGCGGGCGCCGAGCCGTGCGGCGCGTTCGCGCAGCAGGGCGGGGTCGCGGTGGCGGGCGTCGAGGAGGTCGTCGAGGAGTTCCACGCGGACGCGCTGCTCGGCGTCGCCGGCGAAGCGGCGGGCGAGCAGCAGCAGGGAGGTGACCATGGCGGCGCGTTCGAAGGTGCGCTGGTCGACCGGGTCGAGGGCGGGGTGGCCGCGCAGGACGAGGGCGCCGAGCTGCTGGTCGCCGGCGGCGACGGCGGCCATCCAGTCGTCGCCGTGGCGGACCGCGTGGCCGCCGGAGCGCAGGGCGGAGGCGGCCGCCTCGGGCACGGTGTCGGTGAACTCGACGCTTCCGTCGAGGACTTCGGAGACGGCGGCGGCCACGTCGTGGACGCCGCCGCCGCGCAGGACCAGTTCGGCGAGGCGGTCGTGGACGTCCGAGGCGCGTTCGATGACGGCGCTGCGGTCCTGGATGATCTCGTGGGCGCGTTCGAGTTCGCTGAGGGCGGCGCGGGTCTCGTCGAGGAGGTTGGCGGAGTCGATGGCGGCGGCGGCCAGCGCGGCGAACGAGCCGAGCAGCGCGATCTGGGCCCGTTCGAAGACCCGGGCACGCCGGTCGGCGGCGAAGAGGACCCCGATGACGTGCGGCCCGAGCATCAGCGGCACGCCGAGGATCGCGACGAGCCCTTCGTCCTGGACACCGGTGTCGATGACGGAGGTGTGCCGGAAGCGGCTGTCGTGGAAGTAGTCCTCGGTGACGTACGGGCGGGCGGTCTGGGCGACGAGGCCGCCGAGGCCCTCGCCCATGCCGAGGCGCAGCTGCTGGAAGCGGGCGGCGACGGAGCCCTCGGTGACCCGCATGCAGGTGTCGCCGCGCGCGGGGTCGTTGAGGGTGAGGTAGGCGACGTCGGTGCCGAGCAGGGAGCGGGCCCGCTGCACGATGGCCTGGAGGACGGAGTCCAGGTCGCGTGGTCCGGCCAGGTCGTGGGCGGTCTCGAAGAGGGCGGAGAGCTCGGCCTCGCGGCGCCGGCGGTCGGCCAGTTCGGAGCGGACCCGCAGCGCGAGGCGCTTGGCGTGTTCGAGTGCGGCGAGGTGCGCCTCGGGAGCGCCCGCCTCCCGGGCGGCGGGGACGGGTTCCTCGTACGCCTCGACGGCGGCGCCCCGGGCGAGCAGGTCGAGGAACGGCGCCTCCGCGCCGGTGGAGGGGAGGGTGCCGGTGCCGGTGGTGGGGTGCGGCCCATCGTGCGTCATGTCCATCAGGAATACCCGTCGTGACGGAGCCCCGCCAGCCCCTGGAGCCCCTGAGGCCACGGGGTTTCGCGGAGCTGAGGTCGGAGGCCAGCCGCCAGGCGGCGGGCCTCGGCGGTGACCTCCGCGTCGGTCTGCGCCGCCGTTCGGCCGCCGTACTCCAGGGTGTTGTACGCGTGGTCCAGTTCGGCGAGCCGTACGGTCAGGGCCGGCCCGCGGCTGTGGCTCCGGTGGATCCAGCGGGCCAGTTCCCCTACATCGTGGGCGGCCTCGGCCCGGGTGAGGGCGGCCACGGCACGCGGACCGGGGCTGTCGAGCCCGGCGACGAGCGCGGAGCTGGCGGCGCCGACGAGGTCGTGGGCGGGGAGCTCGCCCACGCTCCAGAGGGCGGCCCGGTCCTGGGGCAGGCGGGCCGCGGTCTCCGGTGTCGTCCGCTGATGGTTTCTCCCGAGGCACCGTGGCCGAGTGGGATGCGCCGGACCCTCGTGCGGGCCGGTCAGTGGGCGGTCCAGCCTCCGTCGAGGGTCAGGGAGGACCCGGTGACGAAGCCGCTGTGCGGGCCGCAGAGGTAGAGGACGGCGGCGGCGACCTCGTTTGGTTCGGCGAGGCGCTTGACGGCGCTGTCGCGCAGCAGGATCTCGTCCAGCACCTCGTCGCGGCTGATGCCGTGCGCCTCCGCCTGGTCGGCGATCTGCTGTTCGACCAGGGGCGTGCGGACGTAGCCGGGGTTGACGCAGTTGGAGGTGACGCCGTGCGGTGCCCCTTCCAGGGCGGCCGTCTTCGACAGGCCCTCCAACCCGTGCTTGGCGGCGACGTAGGCGGACTTGAAGGGCGAGGCGCGCAGGCCGTGGACGGAGGAGAGGTTGACGATGCGGCCCCAGCCCTGGTCGTACATGTGGGGCAGGGCGCCGCGGATGAGCCGGAAAGGCGCCTCCAGCATCACGGTCAGGACGGTGTGGAAGGCGTCGGGCGGGAACTCGTGGAGCGGGCGGACCAGTTGCATGCCCGCGTTGTTGACGAGGATGTCCGTTCCGGTGGCCGCCTCCTCGGCGGTGTCGAGGGCGCGCAGGTCGAGCGGGCGGGCCAGGACGGTGCCGGGCAGCCCCTTCGCCTGCTCGGTGAGGGCGTCGAGCCCGGCGGTGTCGCGGTCGACGGCGCGGACCGCCGCCCCGGCCCCGGCGAGGGCGAGGGCGCAGGCGCTGCCGATACCGCCCGCAGCGCCCGTGACCAGGGCGGTCCGCCCGGTCAGGAAGGGCTCGGCGGGGCGGGGCTCAGGGGTGCGGGGCGCTGTCATGATCCGACCCTAGGCAGCGGCCCGGGCGCTCCCCATAGGGCCGGCGCCCACACTTGGCGATCCGGTGGTGGGGCGGCACCATGTGCGCCGGGTCACACCCGGGCCGCTCAGCCGCCGAGCGGTCCGGGCGCCTCGGGGGTGTCGGTCCGCAGCAGCTCGCGGGGGTCGGTGAAGGAGGGGTCGAACCAGGTGGCGGCGTCGGCCGGAGCTTGCGCCTGCTTGATCCGGTAGGCCGAGAAATCAGCCAGCTCCGGCAGGTCGTCCACCGCGAACCAGGCGACGTCCAGGGACTCGTCGTCGTTGACCCGGGCCTCCCCGCCGACGGCGCGGCAGCTCAGGGTGATGTCCATGTACTGGCAGACGTCCTGGTTGGGATAGGTCACCGGCTGCAGGGCCTGGACCAGGACGACGCGTTCGGGGACGCAGAGCACGGCGGTCTCCTCGTACACCTCGCGGACCGCGCACTGGGCGGGCTGCTCCCCCGGGTCCGGGATGCCGCCGATGATCGACCAGCGGCCGTTGTCCGCACGGCGGCCGAGCAGGACGCGGCCCTCGTCGTCGAAGACGACGGCGCTGACCCCGGGCAGCCACAGGAGCTGGTGTCCGGCGGAGGCGCGGAGGGTGCGGAGGAAGTCGGGAGTAGCCATGTGTCCGACCCTAACCCCGGGCCAGGGACCCGACGCAGGCGCGTCGGAGCCCTGGCGGCAGGGGACGTATGCCCCGCTCAGGCGTCCGGGGCGGCCGCGCGGCGGCGGCGTGCCGCCCCGGTCGCGGCCCAGCCGAGACCGGCGGCGGCGAGAGCGACGAGCGCGGCCTCGGGGAGCGCTCCGAGCCGGGTCGCCCAGGTCTGCGAGGAGCGCAACGGCACCTCGGCGACGAGGGAGGCGGGCTCGAACATGCCGGTGCGCTGCACCAGCTCCCCGTCGGGCCGGATGACGGCGCTGACCCCGCTGGTGACCGGGACGGCGACGGCGCGGCTGTGCTCGACGGCGCGGACCCGGGACATCGCGAGCTGCTGGTAGGTCATCTCGCTGAAGCCGAAGGTGGCGTTGTTGCTGGGCACGGAGAGCATCTGCGCCCCGGCGGTGACGGTCTCCCGTACGGCTCCGTCGAAGGCGGCCTCGTAGCAGGTGGCGAGGCCCACCTGGCTCCCGGCGAGGTCGAAGACGCCGGGGTCGGTGCCGCGGCTGAAGTCGGTGCGGACCATGTCGACGTAGCCCTGGCTGAAGACGCTGATCAGGGAGCGCAGCGGGATGTACTCGCCGAAGGGCTGGATGATCCGCTTGTCGTAGGTGTCGACCGGGCCCTTCTCGGGGTCCCAGAGGATCTGCTGGTTGTAGAGCTTGCCGTCCTCGGTCTCGACCACGCCGCCGACGGAGATGGGGGCCTTGACGGTGGTGGCGGCGGTCTCGATGACGGAGCGGGCGTCGTCGTTGGTGAAGGGGTCGATGTCGGAGGAGTTCTCCGGCCAGAGCACGAAATCGGGCTGGGCGACCTCGCCCCGGGCGACGCGTTCGGCGAGGCGGGCGGTCTCGCGGGCGTGGTGGTCGAGGACGGCGCGGCGCTGGGCGTTGAAGTCGAGGCCCATCCTCGGGACGTTGCCCTGGACGACGGCGACGGTGGCGGTGCCGTTCTCGGCGCGGTCCGAGACGAGGGGGCGCGCGGCGAGGGCCGCGGCGAGCGGGACGAGGAGCGCGGCCACGGCGACGGCGGCGGCCGGGCGGCGCAGGGCGCCGGTGCGGCGGCGCAGGTACAGCAGGCGGCCGAGTTCGCCGAGGCCGAAGCCGCTCAGGGCGACGGCGAAGCCGAGCAGCGGGGTGCCGCCGACGGCGGCGAGCGGCAGGAAGACCCCGTCGGCCTGGCCGAAGGCGACCTTGCCCCAGGGGAACCCGCCGAACGGCACGCGGGCCCGCGCGGCCTCCCCGGCGGTCCACAGCGCGGCGGCCCACAGGGGCCAGCCGGGCAGCCGGGCGACGAGGGTGGTGAGGCCGCCGACCACGGCGACGAAGAAGGCCTCGGCGACGGCCAGCGCCAGCCACGGGCCGGGCCCGACCTCGACGCCGGTCCACACCAGCAGCGGCAGCAGGAAGCCGAGGCCGAAGAGCGCTCCGAGCCCGAGCCCGGCCTTCACGCCCCGCCCGCGCAGCAGGAGCCCGAGGACGGCGAAGGCCGGCAGGGCCAGCCACCACAGCACCCGGGGCGGGAAGCTGACGTAGAGGAGTACGCCCGCGAGGGCCGCTCCGGCGGCGAGGTACAGGGCGCGCAGGAGGCGGCCGAGGCGGCGGGGCGGTGCGGCGGGCGGCGGGGGGCCGGGGGCCCCGCCGGCCGAGGTGAGGGTGGCGGTCACGCGTCGGAGTCTACGGCGCGTGACCTGGGGACCGTCGGCGCGTCCGGAGGGCCGCCCGTGGCCGGGCGCCGGGGCCCTCAGTGCTGCGAGCCGGCTTCCGGCAGGCGGCTGCGGATGGCCCGGACGGCGGACCGGGCGTCGTCCACGGTGACGGTGAGGCTGTGCCCGTCGGCCAGGCGCACGACGACGCCCTCGCCGCGCCGCACGACGACGGCCATGCCGCGCTCCGGGCGCCAGCGGTACCCCCAGCCGCCCCAGTGGCGCGGGCAGACGCTGGGGACGTAGTCGACGCCGGTGACGGTGGCGAGCAGGATGCGGCGCCGGGGGAAGCCGAGGTGGCCGCAGCGCACCTCCAGGGCGGAGTCGTCGACCTCGACGGCGACGTGCACGAAGGCGAGGGTGCCGTAGAGGATGAGCAGCCCGGCGGCGATGCAGCCGACCACGGCCATGACGAGCGGGGTGATCCCGGAGGCCCAGGAGGAGTCCACGGCCAGTTCCACGCCGAGGGCGAGACAGGCGGCCCCCACGACGGCCAGGAACCACTGGAGGCGGCCGGAGGCGCGCCCCGTCCAGGTCTCGACGGCAGCGTGCCCGTGCGGTGAGTGGTCGGCGGGCCGGGACGCGGGCTCGGGTTCCCTCATACGGCCGACCTTACGGAGGCCCGCCTTCCGGGGCAGGTCGCGCGGTGCGTACGAGGGATCCGGCCGGGGGGCCGGGCGTCGCGTCAGCGGTCGGCGGTGACCGGGCCGAGCAGGCGGCCCTGCTCGTAGCTGAGGGCGGCGGCCGGGAGGGGTTCGGCGCGGCCGCTGAGCAGCACGGTGAGGGTGCCGGTGGCGGGGGCGGCGGGGTCGGGGGCGAGGCCGAGGCGGCGCAGGGCCTGGGCTGCGACCGCCGGGGCGGAGCCGTGCAGGGTGAGCGGGCCGCTGCCGGAGTGCTCCAGGGCGGTGCGGATGGCGTCGCCGACGAGCTCGTAGTGGGTGCAGCCGAGGACGACGGAGGTGACCGTGGACGGGGTCAGGGCGGCGGCCGCCGCGATGGCGTCGGTGACGGCGGCCGGGTCGTCCCACTGGACGGCGTCGGCGAGGCCCGGGCAGGGCACCTCGGTGACCGGGGTGGTCCCGGCGAAGTCGGCGATGAGGCGGCGCTGGTAGGCGCTGCCGGTGGTGGCGGGGGTGGCCCAGATGGCGACGTGGCCGCCGGCGGCCGCCGCGGGCTTGATCGCGGGGACGGTGCCGATGACGGGGAGCGCCGGTTCGAAACGGGCGCGCAGCGCGGGCAGCGCGTGCACCGACGCGGTGTTGCAGGCGACGACCAGGGCGTCGGGGCGATGCGCTGCGGCGGCCTCGGCGGCGGCCACGGCGTGGGCGCTGACGTCCTCGGGCGTGCGGGGGCCCCAGGGCATGGAGTCGGGGTCGGAGGAGAGGACGAGATCGGCGTCGGGGCGCAGCCGGCGCACGGCGGCGGCGGCCGGCAGCAGGCCGATCCCGGAGTCCACGAGGGCGATCTTCACCCGGTCACCATAGTCGATGACCTGCTGCGGGCCGCGGACGCGGGGGCGGCCCCGGGGTGCGTGGAGCGGGTGCGGCGGACCGGCCCGGGGGCTGCTTGCGGACGGGGATCCGGCGCAGGCCCCAGCCGTATGCCTCGTCGAGGGGGCGCTGGGGGCGGGTTCCGCGGCCGGGCACCAGGTAGCGGCCTCGCGGACGACGAGGCCGTCCGGGCCCTGGGTGAACACAGGTCGTTGGCCCCTTGGACATCGCCGCCGTCCTGCCGCACCCCTGGCTCCGTCCGGCCTCGGATGTGCGTACGGGCTTCCACCGGTGGCCCGGCGGCGGGGAGTTGTCCCGGCGTCGGCCGGGGGCCGACGGCGCGTGGTGGCCACGGAGCCGGCCGGAACGCGTCCTTCCGGGGAAAGACCACTGGCCGAAGGCGCGCCGCCTCGTCCCGAAGGCGGATTTTCTTACCTCATCGAAACCCGAGAGTTGGCACGATTTCGGTATGTTCACCCGCATCGGTGCCCCCGCGTCGCCCCCGGCCCGGAAAACAACCCTCTTATCGGTCTCCCCAATGACCGCATCGTGGGCTTAACTTATGGCCATGACCTCCCCCCGCGCCAGCTACGGCAGCGGCTACTACTCCGCGCCATCCTTCCCGGACACCCCGATCTACGACTCGCTCGTGGCGGAGCGGGGCACGCCGCAGATCGCCCCCATCCGGGTCCCCTCGATGTACGACTCGGGCTCCGCGCTCCCCGCGCTGCCCTCGGCGCTGCCCGCGCTCCCGGCCGCCCCTTCGCCACAGCCCCCGGCGTACGGGTATCCGCAGCATGCGCAGGCTCCGGCGCCCGCCTTCCAGCAGGCCCCGGCGCCCTACATCCCGCAGCAGCAGGCGGGCCCGCGCGGCTACCAGCCCGCGCAGCCGTACGCCCAGCCGCAGCCGCCCCACCAGCCCCAGCAGCCGCGCCCCGCGCCGGCGGGGTACGAGGCGATGCGGCCGGCGGCCCAGCCCTCCGGGTACGAGGCGATGCGGCCCGCCGCGTCCCGGCCGCACCAGGCGCCGCCGCAGCAGCAACCGCCGTACGAGGATCCGTACAACCGGCCCTACCGGGGGTACTGACCGGGCGGCTCGCCGGGAGGCGGGGAGCGACGGGAGAGGGGAGTCGGGCTCGGCGGGCGGGTGGCAGGATGGCCCCATGCCGAACGCCGAGCTGACCTCGATCCACGTCTACCCCGTGAAGGGGGCGCGCGGCCTCGCCGCGGCCGAGGCGGCCGTCGAGCCCTGGGGGCTGGCGGGCGACCGGCGCTGGATGCTGGTCGACGCGGAGGACCGGTGCATCACCCAGCGCGCGTTCCCCTCCCTGGCGCTCGTCAGCGCCGAGGCGCTGCCCGGCGGTGGGTTGCGGCTGGCCGCCCCCGGCCAGGAGCCGTGGGAGGTGGCGGAGCCCGGCCCCGGCGCGCCGACCGCCACGGTGGAGATCTGGAAGGACAAGGTCCGCGCGGTCCTCGGTGACGCCGCCGCGGGCGCGCGGCTCAGCTCCTTCCTCGGCGCGGAGGTCCGGCTCGTCCACCTCGCGGCCCCCGCGCGGGACCGCCTCGTCGACCAGAAGTTCGGGGCTCCCGGCGAGACCGTCAGCTTCGCCGACGGTTACCCCCTGCTGGTGACCACCACCGCCTCGCTCGCCGCGCTCAACGCGCTGATCGCCGAGGGCGACCACGCCGCCGAGGGCCCGCTGCCCATGGAGCGCTTCCGCCCCAACCTCGTCGTCTCCGGCACCGCCGCCTGGGCCGAGGACACCTGGGCGCGCGTCGCCGTCGGCGAGGTCACCTTCAAGGTCTCCAAGATGTGCGGGCGCTGCGTCGTGACCACCACCGACCAGCGCACCGCGGAGCGCGGCAAGGAGCCGCTGCGTACCCTCTCGCGCCACCGCCGTTTCGGTTCCCAGCTCGTCTTCGGGCAGAATCTGATCCCCGAATCGGCCGGTACGGTACGCGCGGGGGACCCGTTCACCGTCCTCGCGCGACGGCCCGCGGGAGAGAACACCGCTTCCGCCGGGAGCCGTTGAGCTGACCGTGGAGTGATCCCGCTCTCCCCGGGCAGCCGTTCCCGCGTGGCGGGACCGCACGGCCGGACGTGACCGAGAGGGGGCGCGATGCGGACGATCACGGGGCTGTGGCGCTGGCGCCGCAACCCGCTGTACCGGCGGACCGACCGCGTCGAGGCGTGGACGGCCCTGCTCTGCGGCGCGCTCCTGGTGGCCGGCGCCCCCTGGGTGGCGCTGAGCGCCGGTTCGGCCACCGAACGCTCCCTGCTGGAGACGGCCGCCGCCGAGCGGAGCGAGCGCCGGCAGACGGTGGCGACGGTCCGCAGGCCGCTCGGGCAGCCGGTCCACGACGCCGACCCGGAGACCGCGCAGGCCCCGCACACCCGCACCCGGGTCCTGGCCCGCTGGACCGCGCCCGACGGCACGGTCCGCACCGGCGGGATCGTCGCGCCGCCGGGCTCCGACGGCCCCGGCGACCGGTTCCGGATCTGGACGGACCTGCGGGGCGCGCCCGCCCGCCCCCCGATGCCGCCGGTGATGGCGCAGACCCACTCCTGGCTGGCCGGAATCGGCGCGGCCACGGCCTGGGCGGTACTGATCGAGGGCGTGCACCGAGGCGTGCGGTGGCGCATCGTCCGCTTCCGGTACGGGTGTTGGGACCGCGAGTGGGAGCGGGTGGGTCCCGACTGGGGCAGAACCGGCACCGGAAGCTGACCGTCCCGCTCCGGCATCGCGGACCGGTCAACTCCCCCATCCGGCGCGCGCTACGGTGGACCGGCCGGGCTCCTCCGGCGACAGTCCGCAGGACCCGCGTACACGAGGTGGGGGCACAACAACACCATGGCACAGGGCACGGTCCAGGTGACGCACACCGGTACTTCGCGGTGGCGGCGCCGCACGGACGAGTACGCCTCCCTCACCGCCGCCCTCCAGGCCGCGGCCGACGGTGACATCCTGACCGTCGCCCCGGGCACGTACCGGGAGAACCTCGTGGTGGACCGGGCGGTGACGCTGCTCGGGCAGGAAGGGTCGGCCGGTTCGGTGCGGATCGCGCCGCCGGAGGGCGTCCCGCTGGCGGTGCGGGCCTCCGCGCAGGTCCAGGGGCTGCACGTAGAAGGGCAGGACGCCGCGGTGCCGGCCGTCCTGGTCGAGGACGGCACACCGGAACTGACGGGACTGCGGATCGTGACGCGGTCCGCCGCCGGGATAGAGGTGCGCACGGGCGGGCGGCCCACCGTGCGCGCGTGCACCGTCGACAACCCGGCCGGGGTGGGGATCGCCGTGGTGGACGGCGGGGGCGGGATGTTCGAGGAGTGCGAGGTGATCGCCGCGGGCCAGTCCGGCGTGGCGGTGCGCGGCGGCGGGCGGCCCCGACTGGACCGCTGCCGGGTACACCACGCGGCGGGCGCCGGCCTCTCGGTCACCGGCGACCACTCCAGCCTGGAGGCACTGGGCTGCGAGATCTACGAGATCAACGGCTCCGGCGTGCAGATCGCCTCGCGGGCGGCGGCCGTCCTCACCGACTGCGCCGTCCACCGGGTCACGGGCAACGGCGTCACCCTGGACACCGACGCCGTGCTGACCCTGGCGGACTGCCGGGTCCACGACGTGCCGGAGAACGCGGTGGACCTGCGGTCGCGTTCGGTGCTGACGCTGACCCGCTCGGAGATCGCCCGGTTCGGACGGAACGGGCTATCGGTGTGGGACCCGGGCACGCGGGTCGACGCCCACCGGTGCGAGATCCACGACGGCACCGGCGACTACCCGGCGGTCTGGGTCAGCGACGGCGCCACCGCCGTGCTGGACGCCTGCCGGGTGCACGACGTGCCGGACGCGCTCTGCGTCCTGGACCGGGGCTCGCGCGCCGACGTGGTCGACAGCGACCTCTCCCAGGTGCGGAACATCGCCGTGTCGGTGAGCGGCGGCGCCACCGCCGAGCTGGACGACTGCCGCATCAGCAGCGCGGGCCGCGGCGCCTGGTTCCGCGACCACGGCAGCGGCGGCACCCTCGCCAACTGCGCCGTCGACGCCACCCAGACCGGCGTGATCGTCACCAAGGGCGCCGACCCGCTGATCGAGGGGACCACCGTCACCTCCCCCACCGAGGCGGGCTTCTACGTCTCGGCGGGCGGCCGCGGCACCTTCCGGAACTGCCGCGTGACGGGCAGTGAGGGATACGGCTTCCACATCATCGACGGCTGCCGCAGCACCCTGCGCCGGTGCCGCACCGAGCGGTGCGCCCGGGGCGGCTTCGAGTTCGCGCAGGGCGGCGCCGACGGCGAGGGGGCCGTGGTGGAGGAGTGCTCCAGCGACGAGTCCGCCCCCCTGGGTCCCCCCGCGCCGGCCGCCACTCCCCCGGCGCCGGCCGCGACCCGGACGGTCGGCCTGCTCAGCGGTGTCCCCGCGCCCCGTGCCACCCCGCAGACCCCGGCCGCCGCCGACGCCGTGCCGGAGCCCGCCGCCGAGGCCCGCCCGGCCGACACCGTCCTCGCCGACCTCGACACGCTGGTGGGCCTCGCCAGCGTGAAGCGGGAGGTGCGGGCCCTCACCGACATGATCGAGGTGGGCAGGCGGCGTCAGGAGGCGGGGCTGAAGGCCGCCTCGGTCCGCCGCCACCTGGTCTTCACCGGCTCCCCGGGCACCGGCAAGACCACCGTGGCCCGGCTCTACGGGGAGATCCTCGCCGCCCTCGGCGTGCTGGACCGCGGCCACCTGGTCGAGGTCTCCCGGGTCGATCTGGTCGGCGAGCACATCGGCTCGACCGCCATCCGCACCCAGGAGGCGTTCGACCGGGCGCGCGGCGGGGTCCTCTTCATCGACGAGGCGTACGCCCTCTCGCCGGAGGATTCCGGCCGCGACTTCGGCCGGGAGGCGATCGACACCCTGGTGAAGCTGATGGAGGACCACCGGGAGGCGGTCGTGGTGATCGTCGCCGGGTACACCGCCGAGATGGAGCGGTTCCTCTCGGTCAACCCGGGTGTCGCCTCGCGGTTCTCCCGGACCATCACCTTCTCCGACTACGACCCCGAGGAGCTGCTGCGCATCGTGGAGCAGCAGGCCGACGAGCACGAGTACCGGCTCGGCCCCGGCACCGGCGAGGCGCTGCTGAAGTACTTCACGGCGCTGCCGAAGGGCGCGGCCTTCGGCAACGGCCGGACCGCGCGGCAGAGCTTCGAGGCGATGGTCGAGCGGCACGCCGGGCGGGTCGCCCAGCTCACCGCGCCGAGCACCGACGAGCTGACCCTGCTCTACCCGGAGGACCTGCCCGAACTGCCCTGAGCGGGCCGGCCGTCGGCGGACGGGAGCTGCTTGGGCAGGACGGCGGCGGGCTCCTCCAGGCGGTCGAGCAGCCGGGCCCGCTCCTTCTCGAAGGCCGGGTCGGCCTGGTAGTCGGAGTGGCCGAGGATGGGCGCGGGCAGGGGGTGGGCGGCGGTCCGGCCGTGCGCGAGCGGGTCGGCCAGCGGCTCCCGGTCGATCTCCGGGCGCCCCTCGCCGCTCACCCGGACGGGACCGCCGATGGGGTCGGTGCGCCGCCAGAGGTTCCGCCAGCAGTCGACCTCGCCGTGCAGGGTGGTCAGCGCGACCGGGCCGAAGTGGGCGGGGAACCAGCGGCCGTAGAGGCGTTCCAGCGGTGAGCCGTAGGTGAGCAGGGCGACCCGGCGGCGCGCGGAGGGGCGCAGCTGCCAGGCGGCCGCCGCGGCCAGCACGCTGCCCTGGGAGTGGCCGGAGAGGACGACCCGGCCGCCGGTCTCCCGGGTCCAGGAGGCGATCCGCCAGGTGAGGTCGGGGACGGAGCGCTCCGCGTAGCAGGGCGGGGCGAAGGGGTGGGCGGCGCGCGGCCAGAAGGTGCCGACGTCCCAGAGGATGCCTATGGTGCGGCGCGCGGCCGGATCGCGGTAGGCGCGGCGGCCCCAGGTGACGAAGAGCAGGAAGCCGAAACCGATCAGCCAGGAGCCGAGGGCCTGCGCGGTGGCGGCGGCGCCGCTGAGCACGCCGGGCAGGGCGCGGGCGGCCTCGCCGGGGACGCGCCCGGTGGCCCAGGCGCCCACCAGGGCACCGGCGCCGAGCAGCAGGGTGACAGAGGAGACGACGCCGACGACGACGGGGGCCCGGTCGGTGAGGGCGGCGCGGGCCCGGACCGAGGCGATCCGGGCGGTACGGGTGGCGTCCAGGGGCTCGCCCGGGTAGTCGGCGGCGACCCGGGCCTCCTCGCGGCGGGCCAGGCGGTGGGTGCGGACCGCGTACCAGACGAGGACGGCGAGGAGGATGACGAGGAGCGGTGGCAGG
Organism: Streptomyces sp. NPDC058373; assembly: GCF_042723275.1. NCBI lineage: Bacteria > Bacillati > Actinomycetota > Actinomycetes > Kitasatosporales > Streptomycetaceae > Streptomyces > Streptomyces sp. NPDC058373. The sequence goes on from NZ_JBHXJE010000002.1 coordinate 106,747, forward strand.
ACCGAGGCCTGCCAGGAGAGCAGGACGGGCGGTCCGGGCAGGGGGCCGCCGGGCGCGCCGGGGGTGGAGCCCTTGTCGAGCCAGTCGGCGACGCGCTGGGCGACGCCGCCGGACATCACCCCGCCGAGGGCGCAGGCGAGCATGGCGACGGCCGGGCCGCCGAGTCCCTTGAGGACGGTGCGACGCTCCGGGGTGGTGGCGTGCAGGCGGCGGGCGGTGGCGGCGAGGGCGACGACGAGGACGCCCTGGGCGAGGACGAGGCCGCCGAACGTCGCGTCGCCCGGGAGCCTGCCCGCCGACTGCCAGCCGGGCCGGGACCAGGCGGCGTAGGCGAGGCTGAGCAGGCTGAGGGCGAGGGCGGTGAGCGGCAGGACGCGCACGAGGCGGTCGAGGTGCTCGTCGAGGCGGCTCTCGGCGCGGCCGCGCCGGGAGACCACCCAGACGACGGCCACGGCGGAGGCCAGCAGCGCCGCTTGGAGGGCGGAGCCCGTGGGGCCGAGGGACGGCGGGCCGCCGGGCAGCCGGTCGTGGTCGGCGGCGGGTCCGGCGACGGCGGCGCCGATGGTGAGCAGTCCGGCGGAGGTGTGGGCGGCGCGCAGCCGGGCGCCGAGACGGCGGCCGTACCAGAAGCCGGGGCGGCCGAGCGCGGCGTGCGGGGCGCTCTCCTCGGCCTCCTGTTCGGCCCGGTCGACGGCGGGGAGCGGCTGCTGCGACTCGTAACTGCGCCAGGTGCGGTGGGAGAGGTACCAGAGCAGGGCGGTGAGGGCGCCGGGGACGAGGGCGGCCAGCGCGAGGCGGCGGCCGGGCTGGGACCACCAGCCGCCGTGGCCCTGGGCGTCGGCGGCGAGGAAGCCGAGCCAGTCCCGCTCCCCGGCGCAGCTCTCGGTACCGGCGCACTGCCAGGCGACCAGATCGAGGGCGACCTCGCAGGCGGCGGCGGTGAGCAGCACGGTGAGGCTGAGGGCGACGAGGCGGACCAGCAGGCCGTAGAGGCGGACCGCGGTGCGGCGGCCCGTGGTGGAGGGGCGCATCCAGTGGGCGAGGTTGACCACCATGAAGGGCAGCAGGAGCAGCCAGAGCGCGCGGGAGCCGTTGCCGCTGGTGAGGTTGGACCAGACGTACGCCTCGGGGATGGGCTTGCCCCGGTACTCCTCGGGGCGCTGCTCGGCGTCGGCGTCCTGGGCGCGGCGGTGGACGGCGGCGGTCTGGTCGCCGCTGACGCGGACGGTGCAAGGGTCGGCGAGCATCTCGGCGGGGGTGCTGCCGCCGACGCCGTGGACGAGGAGTTCCAGCGCCGTCTCCTCGACCGCCCGGTCGCCGGACGGCGCTTCGGGCGGCGCGTCGGGCGCGGGCGCGCTCTGCTGCGGTTCCTGGCGGTCGTCGTGCACTGTGCCCCCGTGAGTCCGGGCGCCGGCCGCCGCGCGGACGGCCCAGGTCGAGGTCAGGGCGGTCGGCTCCAGGGGGTGTCTTCACAGACCCCGGGAGTGCGGCAGGTGGTCGCACCGGCGCGGAAGAAGGATCTCCCCCTCGGGGCCGCCTTACACCTGCCGTCACCGAATCTCCTTGTCATGTCCTGCCGATGGCGGGGGCGCGCCGGGGGCCAGGGGGGTGTCCGGGGGGCGCGTGGGAAGATGGGCGGGCTCATGGCGGCGCCAGAAAGGGACGGCGGGCGCCTGGCCGGGAGGACGGAGCGTACGTGGGCGAGCAGCAGAGTCTCCTCGCGGAGCAGCGCCGGGCGCTGATCGCCGACGAGGTGCGCAGGCGCGGCGGCGTCCGGGTCAACGAGCTGACGCGCAGGCTGGGCGTCTCCGACATGACGGTCCGTCGGGACCTGGACGTGCTGGCCCGGCAGGGCGTGTTGGAGAAGGTGCACGGCGGGGCCGTGCCGCCGGCGGACGCCAGTGCCCACGAGCCGGGTTTCGAGGCGAAGTCGGGGCTGGAGCCGGACGCCAAGGAGTCCATCGCCCGCGAGGCGGCCGCGCTGGTGTCGCCGGGCACCGCCATCGCCCTGTCGGGCGGTACGACCACGTACGCGCTGGCCAAGCGGCTGGTCGGGGTGGCGGACCTGACCGTGGTGACCAACTCGGTACGCGTCGCCGACGTCTTCCACGCGGCGCAGCCGGGGGCGGAGCGGCAGGCGGCCGTGGTGCTGACGGGTGGCGTGCGGACGCCGTCGGACTCCCTGGTGGGGCCGGTCGCGGACCAGGCGATCCGCTCGCTCCACGTCGACGTGCTCTTCATCGGCGTGCACGGCATAGCGCCGGAGGCCGGGCTGTCCACGCCGAACCTGGCGGAGGCCGAGACCAACCGCTGCCTGGTCCGGTCGGCGCGCCGCGTGGTGGTCGTCGCCGACCACACCAAGTGGGGCACCGTGGGCCTGAGTTCCTTCGCGACGCTGGACCAGGTGGACACCCTGGTGACGGACGAGGGGCTGGAGGAGCCGGCCCGCGCCGAGGTGGCCGAACGGCTGCGGCTGCTGGTGGTCGCCGGGCGCCAGGGCTGACGCCCGGCGGCCCCGGCGTCAGCCGGGCCAGCGCCCGGTGGCGAGGAAGGCGTCCAGGGTGCGGGCGTACGGCGCGATGTCCAGGCCCTGCGCGGCGAGCCAGGTGTCGGAGTAGTACTTGTCGAGGTAGCGGTCACCGGGGTCGCAGAGGAGCGTGACGACGCTGCCCGTGCGCCCCTCGGCGCGCATCTCGGCGACGATGCGCAGCGCGCTCCACAGTCCGGTCCCGGTGGAGCCCCCGGCGCGGCGGCCGATGGCCCGTTCCAGCATCCGTACGGTGGCGACACTGGCGGCGTCGGGGACCTTCATCATCCGGTCGATCGCGCCGGGCAGGAAGCTCGGCTCCATGCGGGGGCGGCCGATGCCCTCGATCCGTGAGCCGCGGTCGCAGCGCACCGAGGGGTCGGCGAGCCGCCAGCCGTCGAAGAAGCAGGAGTTCTCCGGGTCGGCGACGCAGATCCGCGTGTCGTACTGCATGTAGTGGACGTACCGGGCGATGGTCGCGGAGGTGCCGCCGGTCCCCGCGGTGGCCACCACCCAGGCGGGTTCGGGGTGCCGCTCCAGGCGCAGCTGCTGGTAGACGCTCTCGGCGATGTTGTTGTTGCCGCGCCAGTCGGTGGCCCGCTCGGCGTAGGTGAACTGGTCCATGTAGTGGCCGCCGGTCTCGGCCGCGAGGCGCGCCGACTCCTCGTACATGGTTCGCGGGTCGTCGACGAAGTGGCAGCGGCCGCCGTGGAATTCGATCAGCCGGCACTTCTCCGGGCTGGTGGTGCGGGGCATGACGGCGATGAACGGCACGCCGACGAGCTGGGCGAAGTACGCCTCGGAGACGGCGGTGGAGCCGCTGGACGCCTCGATGACGGGCCGTGAGGGGCGGATCCAGCCGTTGCACAGGCCGTAGAGGAAGAGGGAGCGGGCCAGTCGGTGCTTGAGCGAGCCGGTGGGGTGGGTCGACTCGTCCTTGAGGTACAGGTCGACGCCCCACTCCTCGGGCAGCGGGAAGCGCAGCAGGTGGGTGTCGGCCGAGCGGTTGTTGTCGGCCTGGACCTTGCGGACCGCCTCCTTCAGCCACTCCCGGTAGCCGGGGTCGCTGCGGTCGACGTCGGTGGTGGGCAGGGACTGGGCAGCGGCCGGGTCGTGCTGGGGGGTGGTCACCGCGGACTCCTCACGCTCGGGGCCCGGCCGTCCGATCGGGCGGGACGCCTCGATCATAGACACGCGCCCCACCCTTCTCACCTGCATAAACATCCCTTTGGGGCGCTCAAAGGGACTCCTGGAGCGGGTGTTTCACCCAGCGGCGGGGGCGCATGCCGGGCAGGGGAGCGCGCCCCCGTGCTGCCCCCGTGAGAGGTGGTACGCCACCCTCTGGTTGGGCAGACTGCACTCGGCGGGACATGGCGTTCCGCCCGGTGCGGACCCGATGTCCGTGCCGCCGGGGGGCGCTGTCGAGGGGCTCCAGGGGTTGGAGGGGTGAGACGTCATGGGCAAGTCGGAGTTCTCGGCCACGGGGGTGGGCATCATGCGGCGGCTGCGTTCGCTGACCCGGGCCGGCCAGGTCCGGATCGCGGACGGCAGGTTCGCCCTGCTCACCAGTTGCGGGCGGGTCATCGACAGCGCCCCGGCCCGTGAAGTCCGCGTGGAGCGGAGCTGGTTCGGCTCCGACGACCAGGCGGTGATCGCCTTCAACGACACCCGGTACCGGCTGCGCCTCGGCGGTCCCGCCGCGGCCGCCGCGGCGCCGCACGTGTCGCCGGTGCGCAGACTTCGCGAGGCCGTCGGCCAGGCCCGCGGTGCGGGCTGAGCGGCCCGGCGCACGGCGGGGGAGGCGCGGAGCGCGGCCGCCTGCCGCGGCGGCGGGCACCGGGTGCCACGCCCGTCCCGGGGATGGCGAGTTGCAGGCCCGGACCCCCTGCGTCACTCTGGTCACACGTCACCCTCGGTTTACCGGCGATCACGCTGAGAACCAGCCCGTCGGTGAGCAGGCAGCGGCCTGGCGTGGTCGCCGCCGACATCCGAACGCCGTCTTTTCCGGACTCAATTCGGGGAGTCGCAACCGTGATCAGCCAGCCAAGCAGGCATTGCGCGGTGGAGCTCCAGGCCCTGCCGCCGCGCATCGGCCAGGTGCGCAGAATCGTCTCGGCACAGCTGCGCCACTGGCGTCTCGATCCGCTCGTAGACCGAGCCGCACTCGGCGTGACCGAGCTGCTCACCAACGTCCACCGGCACGCCGAGCCGGACAAGCACTGCACGGTCGAGATCGAGCTGCTGCTCGACCGCCTCACCGTCTCCGTCCGCGACCGCGATCCGCGCCTCCCGGTGGTCCGGGACGCCGAGTCCCACGCCACCTGCGGGCGCGGCCTCGCCCTGGTGGCCGCGGTCAGCGAGTGCTGGGGGGTACGCCCCTGGGAGACCACCGGGAAGGTCGTGTGGTTCACGCTGCCCGCGCCCTGCCCCGTCCCCGCCGAGCCCAGCGGCGCGGCCCTGTACGGCGCGACGACCCCGGGCCCGTTCGCCGCGACCGCCGCCGAGGGCGCGCTCCCCGGCCTGCCCGCAGGCCCTTCCGCTCCCGCCCGGTCGGCCTTCGCCGGCTGACCTCGCGGTGAACGGACGGCCCCGCCGACCCCTTCCCCGAGGGGCCCGCGGGGCCGTTCCTCCGCGCGGACCGGGGCTCAGACAGCGGCCAGGGCAGCCAGCGGGTCGTCGAGCACCGGCTGCCAGGCCAGCTCGGCAGCGCCGACGAGGCTGTTGTGGTCGAGGGTGCAGGAGAGGATCGGCACGCTGCCGCTCCGCCCCCACAGGCTGCGGTCGGCGACGACGGCCCGCAGCCGCTCGGGGTCGGCCTCCAGCAGGGTGCGGTGCAGCCCGCCGAGGATCACCCGGTCCGGGTTGAGGATGTTGACCAGGCCCGCGAGGCCGAAGCCGAGGCGGTCGACCAGCACGGTGACGGCCTCGCGTACGGCGGGGTCGTCGGGGCGCGCCGCGATCAGGTCGCGCGCCTGCTGGAGCAGCGACCCTTCGGGGCCCGGGCGGTGCCCGGCCGCGGCGAGAAAGGCCAACGGGTCGGTCTCGACGTCGAGGCAGCCCCGGCCGCCGCAGTGGCAGGGGCGGCCGTCCGGGTCGACGGTGAGGTGGCCGACCTCCAGGGCGAGGCCGGAACTGCCGCTGTGCAGCCGACCGTCGAGCACCAGCGCGCCGCCCACGCCCCGGTGCCCGGTGGCGACGCAGAGCAGGTCGCGGGCGCCGCGCCCGGCGCCGTGTCGGTGCTCGGCGAGGGCGGCCAGGTTGACGTCGTTGGCGGCGAAGGCGGGACCCGCCACTCCGGCGTCGGCCACGCACCGGCGGAAGATCTCACGGACCGGGGCGCCGGGGGGCCAGGCCAGGTGGAGCGGGTTGAGGGCAGTGCCGTCCGGTTCGGCGACGGCCGAGGGCACGGCGAGCCCCGCGCCCACGCAGCGGCGCCCGGTGGCGGCGAGCAGTCCCGCTCCGGCGTCCACGACGGCGCCGATCACCTCGGCCGGGTCGGCGCCGACGGTCTCGCACCCGGGGGTGGTGGCGACGATCTGCCCGCCGAGGCCGACCAGCGCCGCCCGGAACCCGTCGGAGTGGACCTGCGCGGCGAGGACGACCGGCCCCTCCGGGTCGACCGACAGCCGGTGCGAGGGACGCCCCTGGGAGCCTTCGGCGGTGGGGCGGGCGTCCACGCGGATGAGGCCGAGGGTGGCGAGTTCGGCGGCGACGACGCCGGCGGTGGCGCGGGTGACGCCGAGTTCCGCGGTGAGGACGGCCCGGGTGGGGGCACGGCCGGTACGGACGAGTTCCAAGGCGGGGCCGAGCGCGCCGCGCCCTCTTTCGAGCCGGGTCCGTGGGGGTGTGCCGCCGACCGTGCGGGGCGCCGACTTGCCGTTCATGACGGCGAGTCTCCCACGTCCCGGCACGGCTCCCGCGCCCGCCGCCGGGGTTTCAGCCGGGCAGGCCGGTGACCCTCAGGGTGACGTTGAGCCGTCCCGTCGCGGGGCCGACGGAGGGCTCGGCGGTCCCCGGGTACACCTTGGGCACCCCGTGGTACGCGAACCGGGACGGCCCGCCGAACACCAGCAGGTCCCCCGTCTCCAGCCGGACGTCCTGCCACGGCCGGCCGCGCCCCTCGGTGTTCCCGAGCCGGAACAGGCAGGCGTCGCCGACGCTGAGCGAGACGACGGGCGCGTCGTCCCGCTCGTCCTTGTCCTGGTGCATGCCCATGGTGGCGCCCGGACCGTAGAAGTTGATCAGCGCCACGTCCGGCCGGTACGCCTCGCCCGCCGCCTCGTCCTGGTACGCGTCGGCGACGGCCCGCCGCCCCAGCTCCACCAGCCACCCGGGCAGCGGCGCGACCGGCGCACCGTTCACGTCACCGGCCGTACGCGTGTACCGGTACGGGGCCCAGTGCCAGCCCAGGCAGACGCTCCGCACCGACATCACGCCGCCGCGCGGCAGCTTCGTGTGCCGCATCGGCACGGGCCCCGCCGCCCACCCGCGGCACGCCTCGACCAGTTCCCGCTGCCGCTCCTCGGGCAGCCACTCCGGCACGTGCACCGCGCCCGGGGCGAGCGTGGTGCGGGGCCGGGGGATGAGCGCGGACATACCCAGAATGCTCGCACACCGGCACGCCCCCGCGCCGGGTCTCCCGCGCCCGTCCGGCGGGCCGCCGAGCCCTGGCGGACAACGCGGTCCGGCCGATTGTGCCGGAGCCCGCCGACCCCGTACGCTCACTTTGTGCCGCTCATAAACAAATCGGGGTCCTCAACCCCGCGCAGCGTCTCCTCCCCCGCTCCCCCCTCCCCTCTGTCGGTCCTCCGCCGGGCCCTCATGGTCTTCTTCGCCCTCGACGGCTTCGTCTTCGCCGGGTGGGTCGTCCGCATCCCCGCCATCAAGGAGCAGACCCAGGCCTCCGCCAGCGGCCTCGGACTGGCGCTGCTCGGCGTCTCCGCGGGCGCCGTGGTGACGATGACCCTGACCGGGCGGCTCTGCCGGCGCCACGGCAGCAGGCCCGTCACCGTCGCCGGGGCGCTGCTGCTCGCCGTCGGCGTGACGCTGCCGCCCCTCACCCACTCCGCGCTCGCCCTCGGCCTGGTCCTCCTCGTCTTCGGAGTCGCCTACGGCGGTATCAACGTGGCGATGAACAGCGCGGCCGTCGACGTGGTCGCGGCGCTCGGACGCCCCGTCATGCCCACCTTCCACGCCGCCTTCAGCCTCGGCGGGATGGTCGGCGCCGGACTCGGCGGAATAGTGGCCGGGTACCTGTCGCCCACCTGGCACCTGCTGCTGCTCGGCGTCGTCACCCTGCTGGTCACGGCCGCCGCCGCGCCCGTCCTGCTCCGGCACCCGATGCCGGCACCCGTGCGGGCCGAGCCCGCCGAGCCCGCCGAGGGCGCTGAGGGCGCTGAGGGCACCGCGTCGGCGCCGCTCGCCGGGCGGGCCCGCACGCTGGTCGCCGTCTTCGGGCTGATCGCCTTCTGCACCGCCTACGGCGAGGGGGCGCTCGCCGACTGGGGCGCCCTCCACCTCCAGCAGGACCTGGCCGCAAGGCCGGGCACGGCTGCCGCCGGGTACGCGGTGTTCGCTCTCGCCATGACCGTGGGGAGGCTCAGCGGGACCGCGCTGCTCGAACGGGTCGGGCGTACGGCGACGCTGGTCGGCGGGGGGATCGTCGCGGCGGCGGGCATGCTCGTCGGGGCTCTCGCCCCCTCGCTGTGGGCCGCGCTGGTCGGCTTCGCCGTGACCGGGCTGGGGCTCGCCAACCTCTTCCCCGTCGCCATCGAGCGGGCCGGGGCTCTCACCGGGCCCAGCGGGGTGGCCGCCGCCTCGACCCTGGGGTACGGGGGGATGCTGCTGGGGCCGCCGGCCATCGGGTTCATGGCCGACTGGATCTCGCTGCCCGCTGCCCTGGTCAGCGTGGCCCTCCTGGCCGGCTTGGCCGCCTTGGTCGGCTGGGGGGCGCGGGGGGCTGCCCGCGCCTGAGCCGACTTGGCTGAGCGCCGCTTTCCCGTACCGGTCACTGATGGCCTCAAGCGCCGGCCGGGCTGTCTTCTGGCTGCGCGCCGCTCGACCGTGCCGGTCACTGATGGCCTCAAACGCCGGCCGGGCTTGGTTTTCGCGGTCCGTCCGCCGGGTGGCGCGGGCGGGGCCGCACCGGGGCACCTCCTCGCAGACAGACGAGGCGAAAGCACGTCTTGAGTTCCGGCTACTCCCGTCGGTCTGCTGCCGGGGCACCCCGGCACGTCCCCACCCTCCCGCCTCATCGGCGACCAACCGCCGGTGGTGGGCGAGTCCGTCACCCAGCACCCTTTCGTCCCAAAGCCGCTGCCGGTGGCCACTCTCCCGACCGGCGGTCGCTGCCCCTCCCGACCACCGACCGCCCCTGTGGCGGATCGAATGATCGGGGACGGTCTCACCCACCACCCGTGGGTGGCCGCGTACGAAACCGTGGGGGTGGGGACGTACCACCGCACCCAAACCCAGCCTGGCCGGCGCTTGAGGCCATCTTGGACCGGCACAGTCGAGACGCGGCGCAGCCAAAAGACAGCCCGGCCGGCGCTTGAGGCCAATCGGTGACCGGCGCGGTCGAGACGCACCGCACCCAAACTCAGCCCGGCCGACGCTTGAGGCCAGCAAAAAGGCGCCCTCAGTCGCGCCCAGCGAGCACCCTCGCCGCCACAGGGTGATTCCGAATGAGCTCCCCCAGCGTCGTGGCCCCCCGCGTGATCTTGGCGAACGCGTTCCATGCCGGCCGCACCCCGGTGAGCGCCGCGTGCAGCACCCCGGGCCGTCGCGCGAAGAGCTGATGGAGCCGCCGCCCCACAGCCATCTCCACCCCGAGCCCCGCCTTGATGGCGAAGGCGTAGTTGAGAGCCTGCCGACGGGCGTCCACGGCGTCGTGCGCCTCGGCGATGCGCAACGCCCACTCCCCCGCGAGCCTCCCCGAGCGCAGCGCGTAGGAGATCCCTTCCCGGGTCCACGGCTCCAGGAGCCCGGCCGCGTCCCCGCAGACCACGACCCGTCCCCGCGACAGCGGCGAGTCGTCCGTACGGCAGCGCGTCAGGTGCCCCGAGGAGAGGGAGGGTTCGAACCCGGCCAGCCCGAGCCGGGCGATGAAGTCGGTGAGGTAGCGCTTGGTGGCGGCCCCCTCGCCGCGGGCGGAGATGACCCCGACGGTCAGGGTGTCGCCCTTGGGGAAGACCCAGCCGTAACTGCCGGGCATCGGTCCCCAGTCGATGAGTACCCGCCCCTGCCAGTCCTCGGCCACGGTCTCGGGCACCGGGATCTCCGCTTCCAGTCCGAGGTCGACCTGGTCCAGCTTGACCCCGACATGTGCGCCTATGCGGCTGGCACTGCCGTCCGCGCCGACCACGGCCCGCGCCAGCAGCGTCTCCTCCCCGCGCTCTCCGGAGAGCCCCGAGGTCTGGACGAAGACGGCGACCGTCCGTCGGTCCGGGACCGCCGGGCCGTGCTGCTCGACCCGGAGGACGGTCGCGCCGGTCCGCAGCTCGGCCCCCGCCTTCTGCGCGGCCTCGACCAGCCGCTGGTCGAACTCGGGGCGGTTGACGAGCCCGAAGAGCATCTGCCGGGAGCGGCGCGTACGGGCGAAGCGGCCGTCCAGGGAGAAGGTGACCGCGCGGACGCGGTCCTGCAGGGGGAGGTCGAAGCCGGGCGGAAGGTTGTCCCGCGAGGGGCCGATGATGCCGCCGCCGCAGGTCTTGTAGCGGGGCAGCTCCGCCTTCTCCAGCAGCAGGACGCGACGCCCCGCCACGGCCGCCGCGTAGGCCGCCGACGCTCCGGCGGGGCCTGCCCCGACCACGACGACGTCCCACACCTGCCGGTCGTCACCGGCTGAGTTCTCGCTGCTCACGATGGTCTACCGCTCCCGATCCAGCTTCCTGCCGCGCCTGTCCACGGGCATCCTACGACCGCCGCCGCCCCCCGACCTCTGTGGGAGGATCGGCCATGCATTCGAGGTGCGCCCATCCGCGCGCCACCCGTTCAACGTCGCACCCACCAGGAGCGTGCCCATGTCGTCCACTCCGATCGCCGAGACCGTCGCCGCGCTGATGCCGCGGGCGAAGGAGGAGCTCACCGAACTGGTGGCCTTCCGTTCGGTCGCGGACGAGGAGCAGTTCCCCCGGGCGGAGTGCGAGGCGGCGGCCGACTGGGTGGCCGCCGCACTGCGTTCCGAGGGGTTCGAGGACGTCGCTCTGCTCGACACGCCGGACGGCACCCGCTCGGTCTACGGCTACCTGCCCGGACCCGAGGGCGCGCGCACCGTCCTGCTCTACGCCCACTACGACGTGCAGCCGCCGCTGGACGAAGCCGCCTGGGTGACGCCGCCGTTCACCCTGACCGAGCGCGACGGGCGCTGGTACGGGCGTGGCGCCGCCGACTGCAAGGGCGGGTTCATCATGCATCTGCTGGCGCTGCGGGCCCTGAAGGCCGCCGGCGGCGTCCCGGTGCACATCAAGGTGGTCGCGGAGGGCTCCGAGGAGCAGGGCACCGGCGGTCTGGAACGGTACGCCGAGGCCCACCCCGACCTGCTGCGGGCCGACGCGGTCGTCATCGGCGACTCCGGCAACTTCCGGGTCGGCATGCCGACCGTCACCGCCACCCTGCGCGGCATGGCCATGGTGCGGCTGACCGTGGACACGCTGGCGGGGAACGTCCATTCGGGTCAGTTCGGCGGGGCCGCGCCGGACGCGCTGGCCGCGCTCATCCGCGTACTCGACTCGCTGCGGGCCGAGGACGGTTCCACCACGGTGGACGGGCTGTCGGGTGACGCGGTGTGGCCGGGCCTCCAGTACCCCGAGGAGGAGTTCCGCAAGGACGCGAAGGTGCTCGACGAGGTGCGGCTGACGGGCGATGGGACGATCGCCGACCGGATCTGGGCCCGTCCGTCGGTCACCGTCATCGGGATCGACTGCCCGCCGGTGGTGGGGGCTACGCCGTCGGTGCAGGCGAGTGCGCGGGCGCTGATCAGTCTGCGGGTTCCGCCGGGGGTGGACGCCGACGAGGCGGCGGAGCTGCTGACGGCGCATCTGGAGCGGCATGTGCCGTGGGGGGCGCGGGCCCGGGTCGAGCAGCTCGGGCAGGGGCAGCCCTTCCGGGCGGACACCGGGAGCCCCGCGTACCGGGCCATGGCTGAGGCCATGGCCGCGGCCTACCCCGGGGAGCAGATGCAGGAGGCCGGGCAGGGGGGCTCCATCCCGCTCTGCAACACCCTCGGGTCCCTCTACCCGGAGGCCGAGATCCTGCTCATCGGGCTGTCGGAGCCCGAGGCTCAGATTCATGCGCCGAACGAGTCGGTCGATCCTGCCGAGCTGGAGCGGCTGTCGGTGACCGAGGCGCTCTTCCTGCGGAATTACGCGCGGGGCGCTGGGGCTGTCTGACTTGGTGCTGGGTCTTGGTCGTGCCGGTCGGTGATCTGGCCTCAAGCGTCGGCCGGGCTCGGGGTTCGCGGTCCCTCCGGCGCGTGGGTGTGGTGGGGCCGCACCGGGGTACCTCCTCACAAACTGACAGCTCAAGGGTCAGTCGCATCAAGGCGGCCGAGGTCGTCAGTTTGCTGCGGGGGCACCCCGGCACGACCCCACCCCACGGTCTCGTACGCGACCACCCGCCGGTGGGTGGGGGGCCGTCCCCCATTGCTCGATCACCCGCAGTGACCACCGGCGGGGCATTGGTCAGCGCGCCGCCACCCGGTCGGCAGCCCGTCCGCCCTGTCTGGCATCGACGCGCTCGGCAAGCGCACGGACCTGCTCGGGCACCAAGTGGTCGGGCGGCACCGCGACGCCGGTCCCGCCCGCCGCCGTGACGAGTTCCGCGGTCTCCTCGACGGTTTCGGCCCTGTCGTACTCCGAGCGCTGTTCCCGGGTCGTACGCCCGGTCACGTAAACCGTCGCCCCCGCGACCAGCGCGAACTTCCCACGAAGACCCGGTACCGACGGGTCGGACATCAACCCCATGAAGTTCCTCCCTCCGCACGGCTCGGCCCACGCCCGTCATCGACGCCGACCACTGAGCCACGCTCGACGCAAAACCCGACACGTTGTGTCCTGTTCGACCACCGGCAGCCACTGCCCGACGAAACAGTGCCCGGCGACGGCCCCACCCACCACCGGCGGCTGGCCGCCGACGAGACGGGAGGGCGGGGACGGGCCGGGGTGCCCCCGCAGCAGACTGACGTGAGGAGCCAGAACTCACTACAGGCTCCAGCCTCGTCAGTCTGTGAGGAGGTACACCGGTGCGGCCCCGCCCACGCCACCCCGCGGACGAACCGCACCCACCTCAAGCCCGGCCGGCGTTTGAGGCCAATCAGTGACCGGCACGGCCAGAACGAACCGCACCCACCCCAAGCCCGGCCGGCGTGTGAGGCCAATCAGTGACCGCCACGGTCAAGCGGCGCCGAGCCAAAACTCAGCCCGGCCGGCGATTGAGGCCATCCGTGACCGCCACCCCAAGCAACCCGCAGCCAAAGGCGGCCCAGCCGAACCCCCACACCTCACCGCAGAGGCACGCCGCGCTCCAGGTAGAGCGGCCCCCCATCCCCCCGCGCCCCCACAGCCCACCGCAACCGCTCGAACCGCACGGGCGGCAACAGCCCCTCGGCCTCCTCCAGCGTGACGAACCGGCACCCGCGCAGCTCGGGCCCGGGCAGCAGCATCCCGGCGACCTCACGGCTGTGCAGCCGCCCCCCGTCGAAGAGCAACCGCAACCCCCCGAACCCGGGCGGCACAGGCGGCTCCCAGTCCATGACCAGCAGCCGCAGCGCCCCCTGCTGCAGAGACAGCCCCGTCTCCTCGGCCACCTCGCGCACCCCGGCCGCGGCAGGCGCCTCCCCGGGCTCGACGATCCCCCCGGGGAACTCCCAGCCGGGCTTGTAGGTGGGGTCGACGAGCAGGACGCGGTCGTGCTCGTCGAAGAGGAGGACCCCGGAGGCGACGGTCTCGGCCGTGGGCTCCGGGGTCTGCACGATGTCGCAGGCGCGCGCCCCGCCGTCGTGCAGCAGGTCGGCGATGCGGCGCGCGCTCTGCGGCGGCGTCAGTTCGCGGGTGTCGAGGACGTAGGCGTCCGCGGCGAGCCAGGCGGCGAGTACGGCGCCGTAGGCGGCGGGGTCGTGCGGGTGGCGGGCCGCGGTCCGCGTCCCGGTCGGCGTCGCGGCGGCCCGCGCCCGCAGGATCGTTTCCCCAGGGTCGACCAGTACGTGGCTCACCGCGATGCGGCGGGCCGCCAGCGACCCGAAGATCTCGTCCCGGTACTCCTGGCGCAGCAGGCTGCCGGGGACGATCACGTCGCCGCCGGTCTCTCCGTACAGCGCGGCGGCGGTGTCGACGACGAGCCGCCGCCACATCGGGAGCTCCTGGACGTCCGCCACCTCGGCGAGCCGCTTCGGCGGCAGCAGCCGGACGAGTTGTTCCCCGACGGTGTCGGGATCGAAGAGCACACTTCCCGGAAGCAGCTCCGTCAGTTCTTTCGCCACGGCGGTCTGGTCCGCCCCGAACGCACCGTTGACCCAGATGATCACGGTTCCCCCTCATCCGTAGACGCCAGTGGCTTGCCCGCCCCACAGTGCCACGGAAACCCACCGGGTTCAGAGAGGGCCGCCCGCCGCTGAATGCGCCGGTCGTGCGCCCCTGGGAGCGCCCGTGCGCCGGGGCTGCGCGGGTGGCGAGCACCCCTCGCGCCACCCTCACCCGCGCCCCGCACGCGTGACGGCGTACGCCCCGTCAGGCGGCTTCCCGGCCGCCGTCGGACGCCTGGCCCGGACCGCCCTCCCGGAGCACCGCGGCGGCCGCCCCGATGAGCCCGGCGTCCTGCCCCGTCCGGGCGGGCACCACCGTCAGGCCGCGGACGAAGGCGAGCGTGGCGTACTCGTCGAGCGCCTGGCGCAGCGGGTCGAAGAGGACCTCCCCGGCGGCCGCTACCCCGCCGCCGATCACGGCGATGCGGATCTCGGTCAGCGTGGCGGTGGCGGCTATCCCGGCGGCAAGCGCCCGGCCCGCCCTGGCGAACGAGGCCTGGGCCACCGGGTCGCCGGCGCGGGCGGCGGCGGCCACCGCGGCGGCCGAGGTGTCGCCGTCGGGCCGGGGGCGCCATCCGTCGGCCAGAGCGCGGGAGGCGATGTGGGGACCGCTGGCGATCCGCTCGACGCAGCCCCGGCCACCGCAGGGGCAGAGGTCTCCGTCGAAGTCGACGCTGATGTGGCCGATGTGGCCGGCGTTGCCGCTGGGGCCCGCGTAGAGGCGGCCGCCGAGCACGAGGCCGCCGCCGACGCCGGTGGAGACGACCATGCAGAGTGCGTCGTCGTAGCCGCGTGCCGCGCCCTGCCAGTGCTCGGCCGCCGCGACGGCGACGCCGTCACCGATCAGCCGTACCGGCCGCGCCCCCACCACTTCCCGGACCCGCTCGACCAGCGGGAAGTCGCGCCAGCCGGGGATGTTGACCGGGCTGACCGTGCCGGCGGCCGCGTCGACCGGGCCCGCGCTGCCGATGCCGAGCGCGCCGACCCGCTCCCAGGCGGGCTGCGCGGCGAGTTCCCCGAGCGCCGCGTGGACGGCGGCGACCACCCGCTCACCGTCCTCGTCCGCCGGGGTGGGCCGCTGTGACCGGAGGACGACGCGGCCCTCCCGGTCGACCAGGGCGGCGGCGATCTTGGTCCCGCCGATGTCGAGCGCGGCGGTCAGGTCGGTACGGGTCACGGTCGGAGCTCCTGTGAGGGCACCGGCCGTCGCGGGCGCCCCTGAGTACGTCTCTTGGTCCTGATCCATTGTCCCCCCGGTTTGACAACGTTGTCCACACTCTATGCTCGACGCCACGGCCCCGACAGGCCGGGCCAGACCGGCCGCCCGAACGGCCGGGCCGGGCGCAGGCCCCCGCCGCAGCCGGGGTCCGCGCCGCGGCGGCTGGCCACGCCAGGCACCGGACCCGCGTCCGGCCCGAGGACAGGACAGCGCACCGTGGCCCAGACCGCCCGCCGCCCCGCACCGCGTTACGGCAACCGCCCGACCATGAAGGACGTGGCCGCCCGGGCGGGGGTGGGGCTGAAGACCGTCTCCCGGGTGGTCAACAGTGAGCCCGGGGTGACGGCGGAGACCGAGCGGCGCGTCCGCGAGGCGATCGACGCGCTCGGCTTCCGGCGCAACGACAGCGCCCGGGTGCTCCGCAAGGGACGCACCGCCAGCGTGGGGCTGATCCTGGAGGATCTCGCCGACCCCTTCTACGGACCGCTCAGCCGCGCCGTGGAGGAGGTCGCCCGCGCTCACGGCGCCCTGCTCATCAACGGCTCCAGCGCCGAGGACCCCGAGCGGGAGCGGGAGTTGGCCCTCGCGCTCTGCGCACGGCGGGTGGACGGCCTGGTGGTCATCCCGGCGGGCGAGGACCACCGCTACCTGGAGCCGGAGATCGCCGCCGGGGTGGCCACGGTCTTCGTGGACCGCCCGGCCGGGGGCATCGACGCCGACGCGGTCCTCTCCGACAACGCGGGCGGTGCCCGGGAGGGCGTGGCGCACCTGCTCGCACACGGGCACCGCAGGATCGGCTTCATCGGCGACCTGCCGCACATCCACACCGCCGCCGAGCGGCTGCGCGGCTACCGGGAGGCGATGGCGCGGGCGGGGGCGCCGGTCGACGAGGACTGGGTGTCGATGGGCCCGACAGGGGCGGAGCGGGTGGCCCGCGAGGCCGCGCGGATGCTCTCCGGGCCCCAGCCGGTGACGGCCCTGTTCGCGGGGAACAACCGGGTCACCGTCACCGCGCTGCGGGTGCTGGCCGACCGGGAGCGGCCCGTCGCCCTGGTCGGCTTCGACGACATCGAGCTGGGCGACCTGCTGCGGCCCGGCGTGACCGTGGTGGCGCAGGACGCCGCCCTGATCGGCCGGACCGCCGCCGGCCTGCTCTTCGGCCGCCTGGAGGGCGAACCGGCGCGGGCCCGCCGGGTCGAGCTGCCCACCCGCCTGATCGTGCGCGGGTCGGGCGAGCTGCCGCCTTCCGCGCCGTAGAACTGCAGGGGCGGGCGAGGGCCGCGTTACTCCCCCCGTAGCCCGGTCCAGGCGTTCGCGCAGCAGGTCGGCGTGGCCGTTGTGGCGGGCGTGCTCCTCGATCATGTGGGTGAGGACGTACCGCAGGGAGTACGTCTCGCCGCGCCAGTGGGTGGTCTCGTCCAGGGAGGCCGCGGCGGCCACCAGGGCGCGGGAGCGGGCGCGGGCGGCGTGCCACGCCGCGAACGCCTCCTCGGGGTCGGCCCCGGTGGCGTCGAACTCCGCGAAGGTGCCGTCGGCCGTGCCGGGCCAGTGGGCCCGGACCCGCTCGCCGTTCCAGACGGCCTGGAACCAGCTCCGCTCGACCTCCGCGGCGTGCCGGACCAGTCCGAGCAGGGTGACCCGGAGGGCGGCACGGCCGGCGTGCGGAGCTGGTCCGGCGTCAGCACCTCGCACTTCAGGGCGAGGGCGGCCCGCTGGTGGTCGAGGATGCCGGTGAGGGTGGCCCGTTCGTCGGCGGTCCGCGGGGGCGGGGTACGTCGCTCGGAAGGCATGTGCGGGGCCCTCTCCGCGTCCATCCGCCTCGGGCGAGCGGATTTCGCCGGGCGGGCGGCGGTGCGGCCGCGCGCCCGGCGCTCCGGTCAGGCTCCCTGCGCGCCGCCCAGTTCGGCGCGGCGCGGGCGGGCGTAGGACTCCAGGTCGGCGCGGGTGAGGCCGCTCAGGCGGGCGACCTCGCCGTTGTCGAGGGCGCCGCACTCCAGGCCGCGCAGGAGGTGGCTGCTGAGCGCCTTGGCGGTGGCGGGCTCGTCCATCACGTCACCGCCGGTGCGGTTGGCGTAGGCGGCGAGGCGGGCCGCGGCCTGCTCGAAGCTCTCGCGGTAGAAGGCGAACACGGCCGCGTAGCGGGTGGGGATGTGGGCGGGGTGCATGTCCCAGCCCTGGTAGTAGGCGCGGGCCAGGGCACGGCGGGTCAGGCCGTAGTGGAGGCGCCAGGCGTCGTGGACCTTGGCGGTCGGGCCGACGGGCAGCACGTTGGTGGAGCCGTCGCTGACCCGGACCCCGGTGCCGGCGGCGGCGACCTGCATGACGGCCTTGGCGTGGTCGGCGGCGGGGTGGTCGCTGGCCTGGTGGGCGGCGGCGACGCCGAGGCAGGCGCTGTAGTCGAAGGTGCCGTAGTGCAGGCCGGTGGCGCGGCCCTCGGCGGCGTCGATCATGCGGGCGACGGTGGCGGTGCCGTCGGGGCCGAGGATGGACTGGCTGGTCTCGATCTGGATCTCGAAGCCGAGGCGTCCGGCGTCCAGGCCGTGGGTCTTCTCGAACGACTCCAGCAGGCGGGCCATGGCGGTGACCTGGGCGGCGTAGGTGACCTTGGGGAGGGTGAGGACGAGGCCCTCGGGGAGCGGTCCGGAGTCGAGGAGGGTGGTGAGGAAGAGGTCGAGGGTGCGGATGCCGCGGTCGCGGACGGCGGCCTCCATGCACTTCATCCGGATGCCCATGCAGGGGGCTGCGCTGCCGTCGGCGTAGGCCGCGGCGACGGTACGGGCGGCGCGGACGGCCGCCTCGTCCTCCTCGGCGTCGGGGCGGGGCCCGTAGCCGTCCTCGAAGTCGATCCGCAGGTCCTCGACCGGCTCACGGGTGAGCTTGGCGCGGACGCGGTCGTACACCGGCGCGGCCAGGTCGTCGGCGAGGCCGAGGACGGCGGCGAAGGAGACGGCGTCCGGGGCGTGCGCGTCGAGGGCGTCGAGGGCCTCGTCGCCCCAGTCGCGCAGGGTGGTGGGGCCGAAGGCGTCGGCGGGGACGTAGACGGTGTGGACGGGCTGGCGGGTGCCGGGGTCGCCCGGGTAGCGGCGCTCCAGTTCCGCGTCGACCGGGGCCAGCAGGGCTCCGATCTCCTCGGTGACGCCGCTGCCGAAACTCGTGGCCGCCTGCTCGTGCTGACCCATGCCCACACTCTCCTCATCTTCCGCTTGTCGGAATCAAAGATCCGCAGTGCGAAGTTATCCGGGCGACCTGTTCCGGTCAACACCGGTCGGCCGCGACGGTCGGCACGAGCACCGGGCCGCACGCCGCCGCGCTGAGGACGGTACGCCGGAGCCCCCGGCACCGGCCGGGTGGGCCGGGGGCGGGGGCTCAGGGCGTGATGCTCGGAGGATCAGCCCTTGCGGGTCTTGACTTCCTCGGTGAGCTGGGGGACGACCTCGAAGAGGTCGCCGACCACGCCGTAGTCGACCAGCTCGAAGATCGGGGCCTCTTCGTCCTTGTTGACGGCCACGATGGTCTTCGAGGTCTGCATACCGGCACGGTGCTGGATCGCGCCGGAGATGCCGTTGGCGATGTAGAGCTGCGGCGAGACCGACTTGCCGGTCTGGCCGACCTGGCTGGTGTGCGGGTACCAGCCGGCGTCGACGGCGGCACGCGAGGCACCGACGGCCGCGCCGAGCGAGTCGGCGAGGGCCTCGATGATCGCGAAGTTCTCCGCGCCGTTGACGCCACGGCCGCCGGAGACGACGATCGCGGCCTCGGTCAGCTCCGGACGCCCGGTCGACTCACGCGGGGTGCGCGAGACGACCTTGGTGCCGGTGGCCTTCTCCGAGAAGGAGACGGCCAGCTCCTCGACCGCGCCGGCGGCCGGAGCGGCCTCGACGGCGGCGGAGTTGGGCTTCACGGTGATGACCGGGGTGCCCTTGGAAACGCGGGACTTGGTGGTGAACGCGGCCGCGAAGACGGACTGCGTGGCCACCGGACCCTCGTCACCGGCCTCCAGGTCGACGGCGTCGGTGATGATGCCGGAACCGATCCGCAGCGCCAGACGCGCCGCGATCTCCTTGGCCTCGGCCGAGGACGGCACCAGCACGGCGACCGGCGAGACCGCCTCGTACGCGGCCTGCAGGGCGTCCACCTTCGGGACGACCAGGTAGTCGGCGAACTCGGGGGCGTCGGCGGTCAGGACCTTCACCGCGCCGTGCTCGGCGAGCGCGGAAGCGGTGTCGGCGGCGCCGGCACCCAGCGCGACGGCGACGGGCTCGCCGATGCGGCGGGCCAGCGTCAGCAGCTCCAGGGTGGGCTTGCGGACGGCACCGTCCACGTGGTCGACGTAGACGAGAACTTCAGCCATGGGACTTCAATCTCCTGCTTGCGAAGGGTGAGGGGGCGGTGGGGTGGCCGGTCCCGGCGCTGTCGCGCGCGCTGCGGCCGGTGAGGCCGAGCCTCAGACGAACTTCCGCTCCGCGAGGAAGGCCGCGAGCTGCTTGCCGCCCTCGCCCTCGTCCTTGACGATCGTGCCGGCCGTGCGGGCCGGGCGCTCCGTCGCGGAGTCGACCTTGGTCCAGGCGTTCTCCAGACCGACCTCGTCGGCCTCGATGTCGAGGTCCTCCAGGTCCAGGGACTCCACCGGCTTCTTCTTGGCCGCCATGATGCCCTTGAAGGAGGGGTAACGGGCCTCGCCGGACTGGTCGGTGACCGAGACGACGGCCGGGAGGGAGGCCTCCAGCTGCTCGGTGGCGGAGTCGCCGTCACGGCGGCCCTTGACGGCGCCGTCCTCGACCGAGACCTCGGACAGGAGGGTCACCTGCGGGACGCCCAGGCGCTCGGCCAGGACCGCCGGGAGGACACCCATGACGCCGTCGGTGGAGGCCATGCCGCAGATGACCAGGTCGTAGCCGGTCTTCTCGATCGCCTTCGCCAGCACCAGGGAGGTGCCCATGACGTCGGTGCCGTGCAGGTCGTCGTCCTCGACGTGGACGGCCTTGTCGGCACCCATGGACAGCGCCTTGCGCAGGGCGTCCTTCGCGTCGTCGGGGCCGACGGTCAGCACGGTGATCTCCGCGTCGTCCGCCTCGTCGGCGATCTGAAGCGCCTGCTCGACGGCGTACTCGTCCAGCTCCGACAGGAGACCGTCGACATCGTCACGGTCCAGGGTCAGGTCATCGGCGAAGTGCCGGTCGCCGGTGGCGTCGGGCACGTACTTCACACAGACAACGATCCTCAAGCTCACGCCGGCTCTCCTACTGCATCGTCATTTCTTGGCTGCGTACTGGAACGCAGCATAGGCGCCTGAAGAGGCGTATCCCGATGGGGGCGGACCGCGCTCCGACCGAAATATTACTCGCCAGTACACCCAGCTCCTGCCCGGTAAGCAAGCGCTTTGCACTGTGATCTGGCCTACCCATGCCTAGGTCGGCCAACCCGGAACGATTCAGTCCCGCAGGGCGTTGTAGCGCCCGTCGTGATGGACCAGCGGACGGCCCGGGCCGGCCGGGTCGCCGGCCACCACTTCGGCCACCACGACCCGATGGTCCCCCGCCGGGACACGCGCCACCACACGGCACACCAGCCACACGGGTACGGAATCCAGCAGGGGCACCCCTTCGGCCCCTCCCGCCACCGGGTCGGCGGCGCGAACCGGTCGGCTCCACTCCGGGCGAACGTGTCGGCCAGCTCCCGCTGGTGCTCGCCGAGCAGATGGACGCCGACGTGCTCCGCCTCGGCGATCACCGCCCAGCTGCTGGAGGCCGCGCCGACGCCGAAGGAGACCAGCGGCGGCTCGGCCGAGACGGAGGTCAGCGAGGTGGCGGTGAATCCGGCGAGGCGGCTGCCCCGCGCGGTGACCACCGCGACGCCGGCCGGGTGGCGCCGGAAGGCGGCGCGCAGGAGGTCGGGGGAGCCGGCGAGCGGCCCACCGGGCTCGGGGTGCGGCGGCGCGGCGCCGCCCGTCCCGCCGTGCGCGCTTCCCCGGACCGGTGCGGAAGGCGCCTGCCCCGGTCGGGGCTCCTGCCCGGTGGGCGAGGGCATGCGGGGGACGGTGCGGCGTTCGGCGGACATGGCGTCACCCTGACGAGAGGTGAGGTGGCACGTCAAGCGCGGCCGGATCTCCCGAGGGCGGACAGAGCGGTGTCCAGCCGCGGGTCACAGGGCCCGTGCGAGCCCCGCCAGCACGTCGGCCTTGCGCGGCTGGCCGGCGGCGCGGAGGGCGACGTGGCCCCCCGCGTCGAGGATCAGCACGGTCGGGGTGCGTTCGACGCCTGCCGCGCGGACCAGGTCGAGGCGGGCCTCGGCGTCGATCTCCACGTGGTTGACGCCCGGGACGAGGCCCGCGACCTCGTCGAGGACGCGCCGGGTCGCGCGGCAGGGCTGGCAGAAGGCGGTCGAGAACTGCACCAGGGTCGCCCGCTCCCCCAGTTCCGCCCCCAGCGACCCTGCGTCCAGCCGGGTCAGCGGCGTGGGTGCGGCGCCCTCGCTACCGGTACCGCCCTCCGGCCTGTCGGTCATGGCCGCCCCACCCGTCGGACTGGTCCGGCGTGTCCCACTCGTCGTACTCATCGCTTCCATCCTGCCCACCGGGTCCGCCGTCCGCGAAACCCGCCCCGCCCTGACGTGCCCGCGCCCAAGTTCCGCACGGCGCGCCCGGCATCCTCATCGGCCACCGCGCGCTCGCCACTTCGGCCGCTTCGGCCACCGCTTCGCCTCGCCTTTTCCCCACGGGGTGCCTCCTCGCCCAGAACCGGCGGCGGGCCCTTCCGATTCCCCTCCCGAAGCACACCGATTTTCCCGCCCCGGGGACGGAAGAACCAGGTCAGACGTGACGAAGCTCTCTCGGCGTACCGGAACCGGGACTGGTCTCCGGCCCGTTCTTGGGGCACGATCTGCGCAACGCCGAAAACCTACGGCTCCGTAACTTCCGCCGGGAGAGCCCTCCCCGGGCACAGAAGGGTCCCCCTTACATGGCAGAACTCGTCTATCGACCGGTCATCGGTGCCGCGCAAACGATGTTCAAGGCACTTGACCTGAAGATCGAGTGCCGGGGCTCCGAGCACATCCCGCGCGTCGGTGGAGCGGTGCTGGTGAGCAACCACATCAGCTACATGGACTTCATCTTCAACGGCCTGGCCGCGCTGCCGCAGAAGCGGCTGGTGCGCTTCATGGCCAAGGACTCGGTCTTCCGCCACAAGATCTCGGGTCCGCTGATGCGCGGCATGAAGCACATCCCGGTCGACCGCAAGCAGGGCGAGGCGGCCTACGCGCACGCGCTGAACTCGCTGCGTTCCGGCGAGATCATCGGCGTCTTCCCCGAGGCGACCATCTCCCAGTCGTTCACGCTGAAGTCCTTCAAGTCGGGCGCGGCCCGGCTCGCCCAGGAGGCGGGCGTGCCGCTGGTCCCGATGGCGCTGTGGGGCACCCAGCGGATATGGACCAAGGGCCACCCGCGCAACTTCCGGCGGAGCCACATCCCGGTCACCATCCGCGTGGGCGAGCCGCTGGAGGCGCCCGCCGACCAGTACGCCGGGGCGATCACCCGCCGACTGCGGGAGCGGATGCAAGAGTTGCTGGAGGCGGCGCAGCGCGCGTACCCGGTACGCCCCAAGGGGCCGGAGGACACCTGGTGGATGCCGGCCCACCTGGGCGGCACCGCGCCGACACCGGAAGCGGTACGCGAGTCGGAGCAGAAGGACTGACCTCGGCGTCGGCCTTCCTGGCGGACGGGCGCTTCCCCTGCGAGGGGGAGGCGCCCGTTCGCCGTTCCGGCCCGGATCAGCGGGCGTCCGCCAGGTCGGCCGTAAGCAGTCGGCCGAGCTCCTCCCGGTCGCGCGCCGCACGCAGAACGGCGAGCACCTGGGGGTGGGCGGTGGCGTGGACGCCGGGGAGGGCGGCCTCGCCGAGCGCGGGGCGTACCGGCCGCACCAGGTGTTCGGCGGTGAGCGAGAAGCGGGCGGCGCGGCCCGGCTCGCCGCCGCGTGGGTCCTGCCGGTGCCGGCCGGCGCCGCCGGGGAGGGCCACCGCGATCAGGCCGTGGACGACCGTCCGCGGCCGGCCGTCACTCCGGTGCAGCCGCTGGTGGCAGAGGCCGGACGGGACGGCGGCGGCGCGCAGAAGGGCTCAGAGGACGTGGGCCTTGGCGTGGCAGATCCCGATGGCGAGGGTGGGGCTCAGCGCCCCATCTCCTCCCGCAGGGCGGCGACGAAGGCGTCGACGTCTTCCTCGCGGGTGTCGAAGGAGCACATCCAGCGGACCTCGCCGGCCTGCTCGTCCCAGAAGTAGAACCGGAAGCGCTTCTGCAGGCGCTCGCTGACCTCGTGCGGGAGCCGGGCGAAGACGGCGTTGGCCTGCACGGGGTGGAGGATCTCCACACCGTCGACGGTCTCCACGGCCTCGGCGAGGCGGCGCGCCATGGCGTTGGCGTGGCGCGCGGTGCGCAGCCACAGATCCTTGGCGAGCATCGCCTCCAGCTGCACGGAGACGAACCGCATCTTCGAGGCGAGCTGCATGGACAGCTTCCTCAGGTGCTTCATGTGGCGGGCGGCGTCCGGGTCGAGGACGATCACCGCCTCACCGAAGAGCATGCCGTTCTTGGTGCCGCCGTACGACAGGACGTCGACGCCGACCGCGTTGGTGAAGGCCCGCATGGGGACGTCGAGGGAGGCAGCGGCGTTGGCTATCCGGGCGCCGTCGAGGTGGACCTTCATCCCGCGCTCGTGGGCGTGGTCGCAGATCGCGCGGATCTCCTCGGGCGTGTAGACGGTGCCCAGCTCGGTGTTCTGCGTGATCGAGACGACCTGCGGCATGGCGCGGTGCTCGTCGTCCCAGCCGTACGCCTCACGGTCGATCAGCTCGGGGGTGAGCTTGCCGTGCGGGGTGGGCACGGTGAGCAGCTTCAGCCCGCCGACCCGCTCGGGCGCTCCGCACTCGTCGACGTTGATGTGGGCGCTGTCGGCGCAGATCACCGCGCCCCAGCGGTCGGTCAGCGCCTGGAGGGCGACGACGTTGGCCCCGGTGCCGTTGAAGACGGGGAAGGCCTGGGCCGAGCCGCCGAAGTGGCTGCGGACGATCTGCTGGAGGTGCTCGGTGTAGTCGTCCTCCCCGTACGCCACCTGGTGCCCGCCGTTGGCCAGGGCGAGGGCCGCCATGACCTCGGGGTGGGCTCCGGCGTAGTTGTCGCTGGCGAACCCGCGGGTCTGCGGATCGTGGCGGCGCCGCGCGTCGGTGCGGGGCGGGTTCACGGCTTCTCGGTCAGCCACAGACGGTTTCCGTTCACTTCCCTGGTCGGGCGTCCCCACGTCTCGGTGATGGCCTGGGCCAGCTCGGTGACGTCGGTGAAGCCCGCGAACTTCGCGTTGGGCCGCTCGGCGCGCATCGCGTCGTTGACCAACGCCTTGACCACCAGGATCGCAGCCGCCGCGCGCGGGCCGTCGTCGCCCCCGGCCTTGCGGAAGGCGTCGCCGAGGGCGAGCGTCCACGCCTCGGCGGCGGCCTTGGCGGCGGCGTAGGCGGCGTTGCCCGCGGTGGGCTTGCTGGCTCCGGCGGCGCTGACGAGCAGGTAGCGGCCGTTGTCGCTGCGCTCCAGGGCGGGGCGGAAGGCCAGCGAGGTGCACTGGACGGTGCGGATGAGGAGCTTCTCCAGCAGATCCCAGTCCTGGAGTGCGGCGCCGGTGAGGTCGGCGCCGCCTCGCCAGCCACCGACGAGGTGGACCAGCCCGTCGACCCGGCCGAAGTCCTTCTGGACGCGGTCGGCCCAGTCCTGGGTGGCGTGCAGGTCGAGGAGGTCGATGGTCTCGCCGATGACGGTGGCGCCGCCGTGGGCGTAGCGGGCCGCGTCGACGGCCTCGGCGAGGCGCTCGACGTCGGCGTCGGCGCCGATCACCGTGGCGCCGGCCTCGGCGAGGCGCAGCAGGGTGGCGCGGCCCGCCGGTCCGGCCGCTCCGGCGACCGCGACGACGGCTCCTTCGAGGGACTGGGGGGTCGCGCTGTGCTGTGTGTCGTTCATGGCCGTCACCTTCCCGCCGGGGCGGGGGCGTCCGCACCGGCCTCACTGGCCGACCCGGCCGGTGCCGGGTCCTCGGCAGTGATCCCCTTCGTGGCGGCGATCACACCTTTGAGCTTCTTCTTGAGGGCCTCGTAGAACATGCTCAGGGGGAATTCGTCCGGCAGCACGTCGTCGACGAGCTTGCGCGGCGGGAGGCTGAGGTCGAGGGCGTCGGGGCCCTTCGCCCAGCGGGAGCCGGGGTGCGGCGCGAGGTAGGTGGAGACGAGGTCGTAGGCGGCGAACCAGTGGACGAGCTTGGGGCGGTCGATGCCGTCGCGGTAGAGCTTCTCGATCTCGCCGCAGAGCTGGTTGGTGACCTGCGGGGCGCGCTCCCAGTCGATGCTGAGCCGGTTGTCGGTCCAGCGGACGACATCGTGGCGGTGGAGGTAGGCGAAGAGGAGCTGGCCGCCGAGTCCGTCGTAGTTCCGGTTGCGCTCACCGGTGACCGGGAAGCGGAACATCCGGTCGAAGAGCACGGCGTACTGCACGTCGCGGCCCTGGGGGAAGCCGTCGGCCTCCAGCTTCGCGGCCTCCTTGAAGGCGGTGAGGTCGCAGCGGAGCTCCTCCAGGCCGTACATCCAGAACGGCTGGCGCTGCTTGATCATGAACGGGTCGAAGGGCAGGTCGCCGTGGCTGTGGGTCCGGTCGTGGACCATGTCCCACAGGACGAACGCCTGCTGGCTGCGGTCCTGGTCGGCGACGAGGGCGCGGATGTCGTCGGGGAGTTTCAGCCCCAGGATGTCGATGGCGGCCTCGGTGACCTTGCGGAAGCGGGCGGCCTCGCGGTCGCAGAAGATGCCGCCCCAGGTGAAGCGCTCGGGGGCCTCGCGGACGGCGACGGTCTCCGGGAAGAGCACGGCCGAGTTGGTGTCGTAGCCGGAGGTGAAGTCCTCGAAGGTGATGCCGCAGAACAGCGGGTTGTCGTAGCGGGTGCGTTCGAGGTCGGCGAGCCAGTCGGGCCAGACCATGCGCAGGACGACCGCCTCGAAGTTGCGGTCGGGGTTGCCGTTCTGCGTGTACATCGGGAAGACGACGAGGTGCTGCAGGCCGTCGGTGCGGCCGGCGGCGGGCTGGAAGGCGAGCAGCGCGTCGAGGAAGTCGGGGACGCCGAAGCCGTCGTCGGCCCAGCGGCGGAGGTCCGCGACGAGGGCACGGTGGTAGGCGGCGTCGTGCGGGAGGAGCGGGGCGAGGGACTCGACACCGGCGACCACGCGCTCGACCAGAGCGCGTACCGCCTCCGGGGCGGGGGCCTGGTCGGCGGTGAGGTCGACGGAGCCGTCGGCCTGCTGGAGGCTCCGCAGTTCCTCGACGGCCTCCTTGAGCAGCGGCCAGGCGGGGTCGTCCACGACGCGGGGAGCCCGGTCGACGGACGTCCGCCCCTCCCCCACGGCATCCTGCACAAGAATTCCCGTCATACCTCGTACCTCCCAGGAAGAACTTCACGTACAGCTCACCGTAAGCAGGCACCTCACGCCAGCACAA
Source organism: Streptomyces sp. NPDC058373 (assembly GCF_042723275.1). NCBI lineage: Bacteria > Bacillati > Actinomycetota > Actinomycetes > Kitasatosporales > Streptomycetaceae > Streptomyces > Streptomyces sp. NPDC058373. The sequence goes on from NZ_JBHXJE010000002.1 coordinate 133,526, forward strand.
GCGATCTCAAAAGAAACTGCGGTCACACGCCCCGATCGCCGTAGTTTTTCCTGCCGCTGTGGGGTCGCTGGAAGATACGGACCTCCTTCTCCGCACTGAGCGGTCCTGCGCCGGCCGCACCGGCCGCACGGCCGCGGCGCCCGCGGGCCGCGCCCGCCGGGCGGTAGCTCCAGCGTGGCCCCGGTAGGCCCACGGCGCACGTCAAGCCGTCGGCACCAGGCGCCCACGTTTCCAGGAGGCGGCACCCTCGGGGTCCGGTGGAGCGGTAGGACGGGCCCGAGGTGCCGCCGCGCCGGCGGCCGGCAGAGGGGAGAGCGATGACGCTGCGGAGGGTGCTGCTCGCGGCGGTGCTGACCGGACTGCTGCTCGGGGTCGCGGGGCAGCGGCTCGCGGGCACGGCGCCCGGCACGTCGGGCACGGCCGCAGAGTCCGTGCAATGACCGGGCGTACGCGCCCGGCCGTACGGCGCCACCAGGCCCTTTCCGCGGTCGGCGGCCGGTCAGGAACTAGGCTGCGAGTCGACGCGGCGCGGGGCGTGTGGACGCCCGGCGCGGCACAGCCGTCGACGAAACGAGCGGATCTTGAACTTCCTCACCATCGGCCACCGGGGCGCCATGGGCCACGAGCCGGAGAACACCCTGCGGTCCTTCGTCCGGGCCGAGCGGGCGGGCGTCGACCTGATCGAACTCGACCTGCACCTGAGCAAGGACGGCGCCCTGGTCGTCATGCACGACGCGGAGGTGGACCGCACCACCGACGGCCGCGGCCCCATCGCCGAGAAGACCCTCGCCGAGCTGCGGGAGCTGGACGCGGGCAAGGGCGAGCGCGTTCCGGTCTTCGAGGAGGTGCTGGAGGCCGTCGACGCCCCGATCCAGGCGGAGATCAAGGACGTGGCGGCGGCCCGCGCGCTCGCCGAGGTCCTCGGGGAGCGACGGCTCACCGACCGGGTGGAGGTCATCTCCTTCCACGACGAGGCCCTCGCCGAGACCTCCCGGCTGCTGCCCGGTGTCCGCACCGCCCTGGTGGCCAGCCGCTACGGCCCCGACGTGGTGGACCGGGCCCTCGCCGTCGGCGCCACCGCCCTCGTCCTCAACCTGCGCCGCCTGACACTGGAGATCGCCCAGCGGGCCCACAAGGCCGACCTGCGGTTCTTCACCTGGACGGTCAACACCGAGGAGCAGCTGCGGCTCGCCCTCGCCTTCGGGGCGGACGGCGTGACGACCGACCTCCCGGAGATCGGGGAGGCCGCGGCCCGGCTGCGCTGACCGGGCCGGACCGGCCGCGGGGTCAGCCGATCGGCTTGACCAGCAGTTCGAAGGCGAGGTCGTCGCGCAGCGGCAGGCCGAAGCGCTCGTCGCCGTACGGGAACGGCGTGGTCTCGCCGGTACGCCGGTAGCCGCGCCGCTCGTACCAGGCGATGAGTTCCTCGCGGGCGGAGATCACCGTCATGTGCATGGCGCCCGCGCCCCAGCTCTCGGCCGCCACCCGCTCGGCCTCGGCGATGACCCGCCTGCCCACTCCCCCGCCCTGGAGGCCGGGGCGGACCGCGAACATGCCGAAGTAGGCGTGGTCGCCGCGGTGGGCGAGCTGGCAGCAGGCGATCAGTTCGCCGTCCCGCTCGGCCATCAGCAGACGGCTGCCCTCGGTCCGGATCACGTCGAGGACGTCCTGCGCGTCGGTCCGCTGCCCCTCGAGCAGGTCCGCCTCGGTGGTCCACCCGCCCCGGCTGGACTCCCCGCGGTACGCCGATTCCACCAGCGCCACCAACTGCTCCACGTCGGCCTCGGTGGCGTCGCGGTAGAGCAGCTCCCCGGCCGCGGGGGCGGGCACGGTGTCCATGGAACGGCCTTTCGTCAGCGGATGAGGGGCGCACGCCGCAGGCGGGCACGGCCGAGAGTAACGCGCCCCGAAGGCCGCCCGGCGGGCGGTCCGGGACGTGGAACGACCGGCCGCATCCGGTAGAGACGGCCTAGACTCGCCGCATGGTGCATGTGCTGAGCAGTCGGACCCTGTTGCGCCCCGCCGACCCGGAGCGGTCGCGGAGCTTCTACGGCGAGACGCTCGGGCTCGCCGTCCACCGCGAGTTCGGCACCGGGCCAGAGCGGGGCACGGTGTACTTCCTCGGCAACGGCTTCCTGGAGGTCTCCGGACGCGCCGAGGAACCCCTCTCCCCGGGTCTGCGCCTCTGGCTCCAGGTCGCCGATGTGGCCGCCGCCCACCAGGAGCTGGCGGAGCGTGGCGTGGAGATCCTGCGGGAGCCCCGCCAGGAGCCCTGGGGACTGGTCGAGATGTGGATCGCGGACCCGGACGGCACCCGGATCGTACTGGTGGAGATCCCCGCCGAGCACCCGCTGCGGTACCGGCCCGGGATCTGAATCCTTCCCGGCGCGTTCCGCGCGGTCAGCCCTTCAGCCCGCCGAGCCGTCCTTCGAGCTGGAGGAGGAGACCGGAGAGCAGGCCGGTGAGCTCCTCGTGGCCGTCCTCGTCCAGGCCGGCGAGGACGGCCTTCTCGTAGGCGAGCTGCTCCGGGAGGATCCCGTCGACGAGGTCGCGTCCGGTGTCGGTGAGGCGGACCCGGGCGACCCGCCGGTCGCGGGTGTCGGCGCGGCGGTCGACCAGGCCGCGTTCCTGGAGCTGCTTGATCCGCTTGGTCACGGCGGCGCCGGAGGAGAAGGTCTCACGGGCCAGTTCGCCCGGGGTCAGCTCGTCGCCGGTGCGGCGCAGCGCACCCAGCAGGTCGAACTCGGCCCGGCTCAGCCCCGCCCGGCGCAGCGGCGCGTCCTCGGCCTGCTGGAGGAGGGCGGCGCAGCGGTTGACCCGGCCGATGATCTCCATGGGGCCGGTGTCCAGGCCCGGGTGTACGGACTGCCACTGCCGGATCACCCCGGCGACCGTGTCGCCGTCCCGCCGACCCTGCGCTGCCGTGCCGGTGTTCATGTGCTCGCACCCTTCGGGACGGGGAGCCCCTGTCGTCGTACTGTCGCCGCGAGCGTACGGTGCGCGGCCTGTTCGGCGAGGAGGACCTCCTGCTGGGGCAGGGCGCGCTGCCACCATTCGCCGGAGGCGGCGTCGACCGCGTTCCGCAGCTCGACCAGGGCGCCCGCGAGGCGGCGTCGGCCGTTCTCCAGGGTGGCCGGGTCGGTGTCGTGGGCGGCCAGCCGGGCGTCGGCGTCGGCCTGGGCCCGGGCGGTCGCGGCGAGGGCGTGGCCGATGTGGCTGGTGGCCCGGCGGTTGGTGACGAGGACGGCGGCGAGGATGCCGACGGCGGCGCCGACCAGGGTGTCGACGATCCGGTCGACGGCGAGTTCCCCGGTGTTCTGGAAGTGTCCGAACTCGGTGATGAGCAGCGCCATCGGGGTGACGCAGACGGTGCCGAGCCAGTAGTTGCGGCCGATGAACGCCTCGGCGCCGAAGCTGAAGGCCAGGCAGCACAGGACGAGAGCGGCCTGGTTGAGGTGGCTCAGCGGGGCGATGGCGACGAAGAGGGCGACGCCGACGAGGTTGCCGAAGGTCCGCTGGACGCCCCGGGACCAGGTGAGCGTGATGTTGACCTGGAAGATCGAGGCCGCGGTGACGATCGCCCAGTACGGCCGGCCGACGCCGAGGGCGTAGGAGAGGTATCCGGCGAGCGCGCAGCCGACGGCGGTGCGCAGCACGATCGGCAGCAGCGGTGAGCCGGGGTTGAAGCTCTGGAGCAGGCGCCGGGAGGTGGAGCCCCGGTCGGCGCGTTCGACGGCGATCCCCGCGAGTTCGTCGGCGGTCCCGGCCACGTCGGCCGGGCGGGGCACCGGGCCCGCGCCGGTGGTGCGGGCCGCCCAGTCGCGGAGGAGGGCGGGGTCGCTCTCGGCCGGGCTGACGAGGGCGGCCTCGGCGTGGACGAGGAGGTGCTCCAGGTCGCGCCGTACGGGGGTGCGAGTCCCGGTGGCGAGGAGCGACTGCCAGGCCGCGTGGACGGCGCCGGCTGCCTGGCCTCGCGGTCCGGGGGCGCTCTCCGGCCCCTCTTCCCGCGCCTTCGCCACGTAGCCGGCGGTGGCGTGGAGCGCGCGGCTCACCGCTATCCGCTCGGGACCGTGCCGACGGACCAGCGCCGGGGCCATGCAGACGGCCCAGGCGAGCACGGCGGCACCGGCGGCGAGCGCGACCCGGCCGGGCACCTGGCCGAGGGTGGAGGACGCGAAGAGCGTGGCCGAGGAGATGAAGGTGAGGATCAGCGGGCCGGGCGGCCCGATCCGCACCGCGTCGCAGACCCCCTTCTGCGCGGCGGCCATCAGCGCGCCGACGGCGATCAGCACGTACGGCGAGTCGACGAGGGCGGCGGTGACCAGCGCGAGCGCCAGCCCCGCGACCATGCCGACGCAGACCCCGGCGAGGGTCCGGGCGCGGGCGGCGTAGGGCAGGTTGTGGCAGAAGAGCGCGCAGAGCGAGCCCGCCATGGTGAACATCGCGAGGTCGATCCGGCCGAGCAGGAGCAGCGTGATGTTGGGCAGTCCCGCCGCCACGACCACGCTGTACGCCCGCTTGTACCAGATGTCGGCGGGCGACCCCAGGGCCAGGAGCCCGGCGAGGGGGAGGCGGTGCACGCGTCGGGCGGGAAGGGTCGGGGGGGTGGCGGGGGGTGCGCTGCTCATACGAAAACCTTAACAGGTATTTCACCCGCGAAAGATTTCTCCGTACACCTACCCCTCGGAGGCCCCCGCTACGGCTCTGCCTCCCTTCCGGCGCCGGGGGTCGCGCGGACGTCACGGATTCGCCGGGACGGCCACGCCGGGCCCGGCATGCGGGACGGGCACGCCCGGCTCACGGGGCCGACCCGTGCGCCCCCCTTCGCACATCCGTGCGCCCGGGTGGGGAGACCGGGACGCGGGCATGACCCACGCGACACCGCCCGACGGGGGCGGCGGGCGCGATCGGGGGAGGTCTTCACCGTGCACGGACCCGTCTCAGCGGCGTGGCTGCTGGTGGCGCTCTGCCTGGCGAGCGGCGCTTACTGCCTGCTGCGCATGCGCGCGCCGGGCCCGGGCGGGCAAGGAGCGGCGGGCGAGGCGCTGATGGGGTTCGGGATGGCGCTGATGGCGGTCCCGGCCGCGTTCGTCACCCTCCCTCCCGCGGCCTGGTCGGCGGGCGCGGCCGCCTTCACCGCCACGGGCGTCCACGCGGCCCTGACGGCCCGGCGCAGCCCCCACCATCTGCACCACCTCGTCGGCTCGGCGGCGATGGTCTACATGTCGCTGGTGATGGCCGTCGCCCCGACGGCCCACCACGCCCACGCCGGCCCGGGCGGCCTGCCCGCCCTCACGGGGCTGCTCCTCGTCTACTTCGCCGGGTACGCCCTGATCGCCGGGGTGCGCCTCATACCGGCCCCCGCCACGTCGCCCGGAGGCCCCGGGCCGGCCACCGGCCGGCCGTGGTGGGGAGACCGTGCCGAGCTGGCTCTCGTCTGCCGCCTCACGATGGCAATAGCGATGGTGGCGATGCTGCTCGCCATGTGAGGCGCCGGACCGCTCGCCGAGGAGCGGGACGGCACATCCCGCACGGCTCCGCACACCAAACGTGTCATGCGTCACTTGGCGCGACGAGGCGGGGTGACGGGGCGGAACCCGCTTCTATGCTGTGGCCATGATGCTCCCCGTCGCGTTGCTGCTGCTGGGCGCCCTGACCGCCGTCCTCGCCCCGCGGCTCATCGCGCGGGCGAAGTGGCGCGAGAGGGAGCCCGTCGTCGCGCTCTGGGTGTGGCAGTGCGTCGTCGCCGGTGTACTGCTCTGCTGCATCCTCGCGATGGCGCTGACCGGCGCCGCCGCCTGGCACCTGGTCCGTGGGCACGTCTTCGCGCCTGCTCCGCACGCCGTGGTCGAGGCCTACGCGCTGGGTGCCTACGGGCCCTGGGCGCCCGCGACCGCCGTCGCCCTGGCGCTGGGCGGGGTGTGGACGGTGGCCATGCTGATCCGCGAGATCGCCCGGGCGCGCTCGCGTCGGCGGCAGCGCCGGGCCGAGCTGCTCGTCCGCTCGCCCCTGCTGCCGGGCGAGGAGCGCGACCAGGAGCGGCTGGTGGTGCTGGAAGGGGACCGGCCCGACGCCTGGTGGCTGCCCGGGCCCTCGCCCCAGCTCGTCATCACCACGGCGGCGCTGCGGCGGCTCAAGGGCCGCCAGCTCGACGCCATCGCCGCCCACGAGCAGGGGCACGCCAAGGCACGCCACGACTGGCTGCGGCACATCTCGGCCGCCCTGGCGCACGGGTTCCCGCAGGTGCCGTTCTTCGCGGCGTTCCGCGACGAGATGCACCGGCTGGTCGAGCTGGCCGCCGACGACATGGCCTCCCGCCGGTTCGGCCGCCTCACCACGGCCCTCGCCCTGGTGGAACTGAACGAGGACCGAGGCGTGTTCGGCCCGAGCCCGGCTCCCGAGGCGCACCTCCCCCAGCGGGTGCACCGGCTGCTGGCACCGCAGGCCCGACTCGCGCCGATCCACCGGCTGCGGCTGACCGCCGCGGCGGCGGTGGTGCCGGTGGTGCCGCTGGTGGTCACCTTCGGACCCGGCGTCCTCGCACTGGGCTGAGCCCGCCCCTGCCTCCCTCCACCTGCCGTTCGGCTCCGCCTGCCGCCTGCAGACACCCGGCGCGCGCGGGCCCAGGCGTGCGCCTGAACCGTCCCCGGGACGCGTGTGGCGGGCATGTCCCCCGACGGCCGGGTAGGTGAGCATCGTGACCATGATTCCCCGCTCCCCGCTCCGTGACCGCCCGCCCGGTACTTGGCCGCGCCCCAGTGCCCCGGCGTGGGCGGCCGCGACTCTGACCGGGCTCTCCGTCGTGCTCCTGACGCTGGTGGCCGCCGGCTGGGCTCCGCTGACGGGCTGGGACGCCTCGGTGGCGGCGCGGGCCCACGAGACGGCCCTCGCCCGGCCCGGGGCGACGCACGCGAACCGGATCCTCACCGACTGGGTGTGGGACCCGTGGACGATGCGGGCCGTCGCGGCGGGCGTCGTGCTGTGGCTCTGGGGGCGCGGGACCGTGCGGCTGGCGATGACGGTCGGCGGCGCCTGCCTGGCGGCCGCCCTGGCACAGCAGCTCCTGAAGGCCGCCGTCGGCAGGGACCGGCCGGTGTGGCCCGACCCGGTCGACTCGGCCCATTTCGCCGCGTTCCCCTCGGGGCACGCCATGACCGCCACGGTGACGTGCGGTCTGGTGGTCTGGCTGCTCCACGTGTTCAGGGTGAGGCGTCCCGTCCTGGTGGCCGCCTGGGCGGTGGCGGTGGTGTCCGTCGCCGGGGTCGGTGCCACGCGCGTGTGGCTGGGTGTGCACTGGCCGACCGACGTGGTGGGCGGCTGGCTGCTGGGCGGGCTCACGGTCGCCCTGGCCGCCCTGACGTACGACCGCGCGGGACGGTCGGCACGACGGGACCGCCCGGCGGGGGCAGCCGACCAGGTGGGCGGGGTGGGCGTGCAGCAGCGCGGCCGCCTCGCCGAGTGGGAGCCCGGCGAGCCGCGCGCCGGGTCGTAGCCACGGGACAGCCGTTCCCGCCGAACTGTCGCCTCGGCAGGCCCCTTCCGGAGCCGCTCTCCCGCCGTGCCCCCGGTGGGGTGCGTCCTGTTGGGGCCAACGCCGCTCCCCACCGAGGTCCGCCGTCAGATGCCGAACGGCGCCGGGTAGGCGATCACGCCGGACGGGACCGGGCGTGCCGGGTCGAGGGTGAGGGCCATCATCGCCTCGTCCGGTACGTCGAAGGGGGCGCGGATGCCCCGGCGCGACGCCGGGGTGAAGCCGAACTTCGGGTAGTACTCCGGGTGTCCGAGCACGAGGACCAGATTCTCACCCCGGGCCGTCGCCGCGGCGAGCCCGGCGCGGACGGCGGCTCCGCCCGCGCCCTGCCGCTGGAAGGCGGGGAGGACGGCGACGGGGGCGAGAGCGAGAGCCGGGGCGCCGTCCACGTGGCAGCGGGTGAGCAGGGCGTATCCGGCGAGCGTGCCCTCGGCCGTCTCGGCCACGACGGAGAGGCCGTCGATCCATGCCTCCGGGTCGGCGCGCAGGGCGTCGACGAGGTCGGCCTCCTCGGTGGTGGGGAAGGCGGCGGCGTTGACCTCCCGCACGGCGGCGGCGTCCGCGAGGGTCTCGGGGCGTGTGGTCCAGGTGGGCATGGTCGGTCCGTTCACTGTGCTGGGGGTCGGCTGCTGCGGCGCGGGCGGCGCGCGGGACGTCGTACGCGTCGCACCCGTCGCTCGCCGGGAGCGGCGGGGTGCTCTTCGTGGACCACCTGCCCGTCGAGGAGCGCCCCGAAGGGCTGCTCCCGGTCCTCGCGCTGGTGGGTGCCGGGCCGACCGGACGAACGGCCGGTCAGGACTCGTAGTCCTCGACCTCTCGGGTGGGGCGGGCCGTGGCCTCGTCGGGGTTCTCCCCGAACTCGGCCTTGGCCCGGCGCCGGCGGAGCAGGTCCCAGCACTGGTCGAGTTGGCGCTCCAGGGCGGCGAGCCGGGCCTGCTCGCCCGCGGCGTCGGTCTCCCCGGCGGCCAGCGACTCCCGCAGGCGCTTCTCGTCCTCGACCATGCCGGTGATGTGGCGCAGGATCTCCTGTTGGTCCATCTCGGCTGCCTCCTCGACCCCCTCGCCCACTGTAGGAAGGGCACCTGGGTCCGGCGATCGGAGCGCGTCCGGCCGGGCGGCGCTCCGTACGGGCCGCGGCGCCCCGGCCCTGTCCGGCGGAGGTCGCCTGCCGGGGCGCCGGTCGTCCCCGCCAACCGCCCGGGCTGCATCCGGGTCCGCGCGTACGCCTGCAGGGCGTCGCGGACGAAGGCGGCCCCCGCGGCGTCGCCGTACAGGCCGGTGAAGCGGGGATCGTCGACGTACATGTCCCCCATGCCTTCCACCATCGCGAGCGACCGCTCCCGGTCCCCCTCGGCCGTGGGGGTGCCCGGTATCCGGCTCAGCCACCGGACGTGCCGGGCGGCCAGTGCCTGAGCCTCCTCCGAAGCCGGGGGATCCCGGCCTGCGCCGCGGCGACCCATGCGGCGACGAGGTCTTCGGTCTCCTGCTTCCAGGCCCGCTGCTGGTCGAGGGTCTTGCCGTGCCACCAGTCGTTGCTCACGAGGCAGCGCTCCTCGTCCCGGTCGACGGGGAACCCGGACGCTTCGAGGTGCAGGGCCACCAGGTCGACCTCGCCGGGGAGGTGGCGGTACATGCCCCTGGTCGGCGCCAGCATGGAAGCCAGCAGCGCCCCGCGGTCCGCGGGCGGGGGCCAGCAGAATCCGCCGCGTGGCGGAGTACGTGTCAAGAACAGTGATCGACATGACCCCGACGCTAGAAGTTGACGCGGCGGCAGGGTCAAACCCTGTACGGGAAGCCCGGGAGCGCCCTCGTCCCCCGGCGCGGGCGTGAACCGCGCCGGGGGACGAGGACCGGTCAGGTGGTGCGTACCGGCCGGCGGCCGGACTAGTCGAAGTAGTCGGGCTGCGTCTGGACGTTGAGCTCGTCGAGCCGGACCTTCTTGGCCGGATCGGTGCGCCGGTCGTCCAGCTTGAGGACGTCGAAGCCCTTCGCCATGTCGTTGGAGTAGATGTAGCCGTTGTAGTAGTACGCCGACCAGGAGCCGCCGCCGATGAGGGTGTCCGCGCTCAGCGGGCCGCGCTCGAAGAAGGCGATCTCACGGGGCTTGGTGGACTCGGTGAAGTCCCAGACGGAGAGGCCGCCCTGATACCAGGCCTGGACCATGATGTCGCGGCCCTTGACCGGGATGATCGAGCCGTTGTGGGCGACGCAGTTCTCGGTGTCGGCCTGGTGGCGGTCGATCTTGAAGTAGCTGCGGAAGACGAGCTTGGGCTTCTTGTCCTTGCCCTTGCGGACCAGGTCGTAGATGCCGTCGGCGCCCCGCTTCGGGCCTATCTCCTCGTTGCAGGTGGCCGCGCCGCCGCCGCCGAGCTCGTCGGTGAAGACGACCTTGTCGGCCTTCTGGTTGAAGGTCGCGGAGTGCCAGAACGCGAAGTTCTCGTTGTCCTGCACCCGGTCGATGACCTTGGGCTTCTCCGGGTTCTTGATGTCGAGGAGGATGCCGTCGCCCATGCAGGCTCCGGCGGCCAGGTCCTTGTGCGGCAGCGCGGTGATGTCGTGGCAGCCGGTGGTCTTGGAGACACCCGGGTTGGCCGGCGCACCCGGGTTGCCGCCGCCGTCCGGGCCCTCACCGGGGAACAGCACGGGGAAGTCGACGACGGCGGCCTTCTGCGGTGCCTTGCGCGGCACCTTGATGATGGAGATGCCGTCGTGCGGGGGCTGGCAGTCGGGGAACGCGGCGCTCGGCGAGTACGAGGAGACGTACACGTAGACGTTCTTGCGGTCCGGGACCAGCGTGTGGGTGTGCGAACCGCAGGCGGTCTCGACGGCGGCGACGTAGCGCGGCTTGCGCTTGTCGCTGATGTCGAAGACCTTCATGCCCTCCCAGGACGACTTCTCGGTGGCCGGCTGGGACGTGCTCGCACAGGAGTCGTCGCTGCGCGAGGAGTCCGTGGAGAGGAAGAGCAGGTCACCGGAGACGGAGATGTCGTTCTGCGAGCCGGGGCAGAGGACCTGGGAGACGGTCTTGGGCTTCTTCGGGTTGCTGATGTCGAAGACGCGGAAGCCGTCGTAGTTCCCCGCGAAGGCGTACTTGCCCTGGAAGGCCAGATCCGAGTTGGTGCCTGTAAGGGCGTCCTTCGGGATGTTGGCGAGGTGCTTGATGTTGTCGGAGTGGACGATCTCGTCAGGTGCGGGGATGTCGCCGGCGGCGATGGCCGCCTCGGTGTCGGCGGCGTCGCTCTTGCTGACACGCTCCGAGACCTCGGGGGTGTCGCCGGGCCCCGGAACGGCCATGGCGGGCCCCGCGGTGAGCAGGGACGCGAGCATGCCGACCGCGGCGGCAGCCACGGTGAGGCGTCTGCGCCTCGCCCGGGGGGTGTTGAACAGGATCACTGCGTCCTCCCTAGTCGCCGTTCGCAGTCGAACGGTTCACGGACACCCGCAGTATCGCTTTCATCATGCACAGATCAACAGGTGGCAACATACTTGTCATCGAACTTTCCGGCCATGCACACATGACGCCGTGTTAGGACAGTCCCCATCTCTTCCTCGCACCTCAGGAGGCCGTTGTGCCGATACGCCGCCCCGCCGCCGCGCACCGCCGCTCCGTCCCGCTCGCCCTCGCGGCCGCCGCCGCGGCGGCTCTGCTGACCGGATGTACGGGCTCCCCGGGCCCCGCGCCGGAGGCCAAGGAGGCGCCGGGACCCTCGGTGATCGCGCCGGGCCGTCCCGGCGAGGAGGCGGAGACCCTGTCGGCCGATGAGGCGGAGCGCCGCAAGCCGGACGACAGCCCGAACTCGGCCGACTTCGCATACATCCAGATGATGGTCGAGCACCACGGGCAGGCCCTGGTGATGACCCGCCTGGCGCCGGAGCGGGCCCGCAGCGAGCGCGTCAAGGCGCTCGCCGAGCGGATCGACGCCGGCCAGAAGCCGGAGATCGGCGCCATGAAAGCGTGGCTGAAGAACAACGGCGGCCCCCGCGGCGACGGCAAGGGCCACGACCACGGCACGATGGCCGGAATGGCGACGCCGAAGCAGCTCGCGGAGTTGAAGAAGGCGGACGGCGAGGAGTTCGACCGGCTCTTCCTGAAGCTGATGACCGCCCACCACGAGGGGGCCGTCTCGATGGCCACCGACCTGCTGGGTTCCGGGAACAACGTCCTGGTCGAGGAGATGGCCAACGACGTGATCTCGACCCAGACCACCGAGATCAACCGCATGCGGGACATGTCCTGAACGGGTCCGTTCCCGAGGACCGCCCTCCTGCGGACGCGCCGGGCAGCGGCCGTTCGCGGGACCGGCGGGCGCGACATACAGCGGCAACAGCGGCGTAATCGACGGAACGCGCAAGGCACCTAGCGTCTCGGGCAGCTTCTTTCCCCGCCGCTCGCGCTTGGAGTGCCCATGGCAACCTCGGCAACCGTCCATCCCGTCGACGAGGTACCACCTGTCGCCCAGCTCGGCGCCTTCGGCCTCCAGCACGTGCTCGCGATGTACGCGGGCGCGGTGGCGGTCCCGCTGATCGTCGGCGGGGCGATGGGGCTGTCCGCCGCGGACCTCGCGTACCTGATCACGGCCGACCTGTTGATGTGCGGAGTAGCCACGCTCATCCAGTGCGTCGGCTTCTGGCGGTTCGGCATCCGGCTGCCGATCATGCAGGGGTGCACCTTCGCCGCGGTCTCCCCGATGGTGATGATCGGCACCGGCGGCGGAGGGCTGCCCGCGATCTACGGATCGGTGATCGTCTCCGGGGTGGCGATGATCCTGCTCGCCCCGGCCTTCGGGAAGCTGCTCCGGTTCTTCCCGCCGCTGGTGACCGGCACGGTGATCCTCATCATCGGCCTCTCCCTGATGCCGGTCGCGGGCGACTGGGTGGCCGGAGGCGCCGGCGCCGAGGACTTCGGCCGGCCCGCCTACATCGCGCTGGCCGCCTTCGTCCTGGTCGTGGTGGTGGCCACGCAGCGATTCGGTCCGCCGCTGCTGAGCCGGATCGCGGTACTGGTCGGCATCGCGGCCGGGGTGGCCGTGGCGGTGCCGCTCGGCTTCACGGACTTCAGCGGCGTCGGGCAGGCCGACTGGGTCGGCGTCAGCACCCCGTTCCACTTCGGCCTGCCGACCTTCGAGACGGGCGCGGTCGTCTCGATGCTGATCGTGGCGCTGGTCTGCATGACGGAGACCTCCGGCGACTTCATCGCGGTCGGGGAGATGACCGGGCGGAAGGTGGACCCGAGGGGGCTGGCGGACGGTCTGCGGGCCGACGGCCTCTCCACCGTCCTGGGCGGCGTCTTCAACACCTTCCCCTACACGGCCTTCGCCCAGAACGTCGGGCTGGTCGGGATGACCCGGGTCCGCAGCCGCTGGGTGGTGGCCGCAGCGGGCGGCATGCTCGTCCTGCTCGGCCTGCTGCCGAAGCTCGGCGCGGTGGTCGCGGCGATTCCGGCGCCGGTGCTCGGCGGCGCCGGGCTGGTGATGTTCGGCACCGTGGCCGCCAGCGGCCTGCGCACCCTGGCGCAGGTGGAGTTCCGGGACAACCACAACCTGACGGTGGTCGCGATCTCGGTGGCCGTGGGGCTGCTGCCGGTCGGGGTGCCCACGGTCTACGACCAGTTCCCCGACTGGTTCCAGACGGTCATGCACAGCGGCATCAGCGCCGGCTGCGTCACGGCGATCGTGCTCAACCTGCTCTTCAACCACCTGCCGGGGGGCCGGAACGGCGCCGCGCCCGAGGCGTCAGCTCCCGTGGGCCTGGCGGGCGGCCCCGGCGAGGACACTGTCGAGCAGGCCGGGGAAAAGCAGGTCTAGGTCGTCCCTGCGCAACGCGTTGAGCTTGGCGGTCCCCCGGTAGGTCTGGCGGAGGACGCCGCTCTCCCTGAGCACGCGGAAGTGGTGTGTGCTGGTCGACTTGGTGACCGGAAGCTGCAGCTCCGTACAGGACTGCTCGGTGTCACCGGCGTCCAGCGCGCACACCACCCGCAGCCGCATCGGGTCGGCCAGGGCGTGCAGGACCTCCTCCAGGCGAATGCGGTCGCGAGGAGGGTGGGCGAGGGTGCGGGGACTCTCGGCGGTGGTCATGTCGGTCGTCCTTCATGGCTGGCTCGGTGCTCGGCGATCCCCCGGTCCGGAGGGCACGGGCTCTGCATTGTACGAGGAGAGTCGTAGTTTGACATCCGACGTACTACGACGTCTATCGTACCGACATCGTTCGGTCCCGTGACGCGATGGAGTTCGCCATGCCTTCCCTGTTCGAACCGCTCACCCTGCGGTCACTGACCATCCCGAACCGCGTCTGGATGGCGCCCATGTGCCAGTACTCGGCCCCGGCGACCGGCCCCACCGCGGGCCGGCCCACCGACTGGCACCTCCAGCACTACGGCGCCCGGGCCGCGGGCGGCGCGGGGCTGATCCTGCTGGAGGCGACCGCCGTGGCGCCCGAGGGCCGGATCAGCCCGTGGGACCTCGGCCTGTGGAACGACGGGCAGACGGCGGCACTGCGTCGGATCACCTCGTTCCTCACCTCGCAGGGGACGGTTCCCGCGATCCAGCTCGCCCACGCGGGCCGGAAGGCGTCCTGCGACGCGCCCTGGCGCGGCGGCAAGGCCCTCTCCCCCTCCGACGGCGGCTGGCAGCCGGTCGGGCCCAGCCCGGTGCCCTTCGACGCCTCCAGCCCCGTCCCGCACGAGCTGACGGTGGACGAGATCCACGCCGTGACCGGACAGTTCGCCGAGGCCGCGCGCCGGGCGCTCGCCGCCGGCTTCGAGGTGGTCGAGATCCACGGCGCCCACGGCTACCTGATCGGCGAGTTCCTCTCGCCGCACAGCAACCACCGCACCGACGCGTACGGTGGGTCGTTCGAGAACCGGGCGCGGTTCGCCCTGGAGGTCGTCGACGCCGTACGGGCCGTGTGGCCCGAGGACAAGCCGCTCCTCTTCCGCATCTCCGCCACCGACTGGCTGGAGGAGGGCGGCTGGACCGCGGACGACACCGTCCGCCTCGCCCCGCTCCTCAAGGAGCGCGGCGTCGACCTGCTCGACGCCTCCACCGGCGGCAACGCGGCCGGGGTGACCATCCCGGTGGGCCCCGGCTACCAGGTGCCCTTCGCCGCCCGCGTCCGCAACGAGACCGGGCTGCCGTCCGCCGCCGTGGGTCTGCTCACCGACCCGGAGCAGGCCGCCAAGGTGCTGGCCAACGGGGAGGCGGACGCCGTCCTCCTCGGCCGCGAGCTGCTGCGCGACGCCCACTGGCCCCGCCGGGCAGCCCGCGAGCTCGGCGGGACGGTGCGGGTGCCGCAGCAGTACGGCCGCAGCTGACCCCGCCCGGCAGCCGTACGCGCGGGGGGCGCCGTCAGCGACTGGGTTCCGTCCTGCGGCAGGCGGCCTTGCGGAGCGGCGGGTGCCCGGCAGCGACCCGTACCGGAGGCCCGGGAACAGGGCGCGGCCCACGCCCCTGTCCGGGGCCGGGGCGCTCCCGGCCCGGCCGGCTCTCCGGCGCCGTCGGCTTTGGCCTGGGGGCGGGGCGGGGCGCCGGGGAGGCGGGCGCGGGGCACGCCGGCTCGCTGCCGCGGCCGACCAGGTCGGCCAGGAGCTGGGCCTTGAGGGCGCCCCGGACGTCGGAGGTGAGGCGGGCCGGATCCAGGTGGCCCGGCTCGCTCTCGTAGGCGCGGAGCTCCTCGCGGATACGGACGTACGCCTCCGGGTGGGCCTCGGCGAGGCGGAGCCGCGCGTACTCGCCGGCCTCCCGCCGGGCGGTGTTGACCGGGTCGGCCCGCTCGCGGCGGACGATCTCCGCCATCAGGGTGCGGACGGTCCGGTCGCAGTCCAGGCGGCGCTGCTGGACGGCGCAGAAGAACCGCCGGGCGTTGATGATCTGCATCGCCTCCTGGCGGGGCAGCTCGGCGAGATCGACGGGGAGCCGGCCGAGGGCGGTGGCGGAGGAGGCGCGGGCGGGCCCGACGGTCAGGTCGCAGAGCCGGTCGAGCTGAGCGTGCCAGCGGCGGAGGACCAGGGGGTGGCGGAGCAGGATGTTCCTGGCGTTCTGCTCGCGCACGTCGTCGGCGACGGCGGCCCGGAAGGAGTCGTCGGAGAGCTCCAGCAGGGCGGTCACCTCGGGGCCCGCCGTGACCTGGAGGCAGCCTTGGGCGACGGCCTGCTCGATCGAGTCGAAGACGTCCCTGGAGGCGGAGCCGCGCCGCAGCGGCGGGATGCCCAGCTCCGCGACACGGGCGGTGAAGAGGGCCGCGTACTCCTCGGGGAGCGCCTTGCTCAGCCAGCTCAGGGCGGTGGCGCGGGCGGTGAGCAGGCGGCCGCGCTCCAGCCGCTCCCGGTCCTGGCGGCGGTACTCGGCGGCGACGCAGCGGGCTTCGTGGAGGCGGACGCGGACCTGGCGGAGCTGGCCTTCGACGCGTCGCAGCCGCGGATCGCCGAGGAGGGTCATCCGCTCGGCGGAGACCTGGAGCTCCCCCTCGGCCCAGACCAGCGCGTCGGCCCAGTCCAGGTGCCACTCCAGGCCGTCCAGCAGCCGGCGGACGGGGGCGGGCAGGCGGCGGGTGGCGTCGGCCACGGCCGCGGTGACGAGATTGCCGAAGTCCTCCTCGAACCGCTTCACCAGCACGTCGGTGGGCAGCCGCGCCACATCGCGCAGCCGCAGCATCCGCTCCGAATCGGTCGACCTCATGACGGCCGCCCCCTCTCCGCACTCATACGACTACTCACCGTAGCCGATCAGATGAACAGCTCGGCTCCGACGCGGCGATTCGGCCAGAGGAGGGCTTGATCCAGACCTTGGCGCCGGCGGGACCGCGGCCGTCCGGAGGGCGCCCCCCGGCGCCGCGACCCGATGCCTACGCGCCGACCGGGTGGGGGAAACCGCTGGTCGACGGCGCCCTGCGGGGGATTGTCGGTGGGCGGGCGCAGACTGGGCCCTGTTCGGGACGACGAGGTCGCGGAGGTGCCGGGGATGTCCGAGGTTCTGCTGGCGGTAGGGACGCGCAAGGGGCTGTTTCTGGGGCGGCGGCGCGCCGCGTCCTGGGAGTTCGACGGCCCGCACTTCACCGGAGAGGCGGTGTACGCCGTGGGGCTGGACACCCGGGGGCCGGTGCCGCGGGTGCTGGTGGGGGCGGACAGCGCGCACTGGGGCCCGTCGGTCTTCCGCTCCGACGACCTGGGCGCGAGCTGGCAGGAACCGGCCTCCCCCACGGTGCGCTTCCCCAAGGGGACGGGAGCCTCCCTGGAGCGGCTCTGGCAGCTCCAGCCGGCCGGTCCTGAGGCACCGGGTGTGGTGTACGCGGGCGCGGAGCCCGCCGCGCTGTTCGTCTCCCGGGACGGCGGCGACGCCTTCGAGCTGGTCCGCCCGCTCTGGGAACACCCGACGCGGTCCCGCTGGGAGCCGGGCGGCGGTGGCGAGGGGCTGCACACCGTGGTGACGGACCCGCGGGACGCCGACGCGCTCACGGTCGCGGTCTCGGCCGCCGGGGTCTTCCGCAGCCGCGACGGCGGCGCGAGCTGGGCCCCGTCCAACGAGGGGGTGTCGGCGGTCTTCCTCCCCGACCAGCACCCGGAGTTCGGCCAGTGCGTGCACAAGATCGCCCGGGACGCGGCCGACCCGGACCGGCTCTACCTCCAGAACCACTGGGGCGTCTACCGCAGCGACGACGCGGGCGCCCACTGGTCGGACATCGGCGCGGGCCTCCCCTCGGACTTCGGCTTCACCGTGCTCGCCCACCCGTCCCGCGCCGACACCGCGTACGTCTTCCCGATCACCGCCGACAGCGACCGGGTCCCGGCGGAGCACCGGTGCCGGCTCTTCCGTACCACCGACGGCGGCGGCCACTGGGAGCCACTGGCCTCGGGCCTCCCCCAGGAGGACCACTACGGCACCGTGCTGCGCGACGCCCTGTGCACCGACGGCGCGGACCCGGCGGGCCTCTATTTCGGCAACCGCAACGGCGAGTTGTACGCGAGCGCGGACGACGGCGAGAGTTGGCGGCAGCTGGCGGCCCACCTGCCGGACGTGCTGTGCGTGCGGGCGGGGGTGGTGGGGTGAGGCGGGGTCAGGACTCCAGGTACCGCAGCACCGCGAGGACGCGCCGGCTGTAGCCGGTGGTCGGCGACAGCTCCAGCTTGTCGAGAACCGGCTGGAGGCTCTTCTCCACCGAACTCACCGACAGGTGGAGCCTGCGCGCGATGGCCGCGTTGGTGCGCCCCTCCGCCACCGCCTCCAGCACGTTGCTCTCCCGGGGCCCGGGGCTCCCATCGCCTCCACGAGGCCGGTGGCCCAGCCCGCGACACCGCCCGCGGGTTCCTGGGCGAGGGGGAGAGTGACGTGGTCCATCCGATGGCCCCCTGGCTCGGCGGAAGGCGGCACCCGACCGGTGCCGCACCGTACCGGGAACGCCAGGAAGCGCGGCGCGGCGGCGGTACGCGGTTCGCCGTCGGGCCGGATGGGGTGTTCCGTAATGTGCCGGGTCCGATGCGGACCCGCGCCCCGCCTACGGCAGCCGCCAGTCCACCGGTTCCGCTCCCTGCTGGGCGAGGAAGTCGTTGGTGCGGCTGAAGGGGCGGGAGCCGAAGAAGCCGCGGTCGGCGGAGCGGGGGGACGGGTGGACCGACTCGATGACCGGGTAGCGGCTGAGGAAGGGGCGCAGGCTGCGGGCGTCCTGGCCCCAGAGGATCGACACCAGCGGCTTGCCGCGCTCGGCCAGGGCGCGGATCGCCTGCTCGGTGACCTCTTCCCAGCCCTTGCCGCGGTGCGAGCCGGGCGAGCCCGGACGGGTCGTCAGGGCCCTGTTGAGCAGCAGGACGCCCTGGCCGGTCCACGGGGAGAGGTCGCCGTTGGACGGCTGCGGCAGGGCCAGGTCGCTCTGGAGCTCCTGGAAGATGTTGATCAGGCTGGGCGGGAGTCTGCGGACCTCCGGGGCCACCGCGAAGCTCAGTCCGATCGGCATGCCCGGGGTCGGGTAGGGGTCCTGCCCGACGATCAGGACGCGTACCTCGTCGAACGGCTGCTGGAAGGCGCGCAGGACGTGCGGGCCCGCGGGCAGGTAGGTGCGGCCCGCGCCGATCTCCGCGCGGAGGAACTCCCCCATCGCGGCGACGCGTCCGGCCACCGGTTCGAGGGCCTTCGCCCAGCCCGCTTCCACCAATTCATGCAAAGGTCGTGGTGCCACGGGGGGACTCTAGCGACAATCGGTCCGGCACCCCGCACCGAGCCGTCCCGCCAGGACGCGAGCGGCCCCGCGGGGCTACCCTTCGTGCCGTCGCAGTCGACCGACCGGTCCCAGGAGAGAGAAGGGGAACCGTTGCGCCCGGTGAACACCCCGCGTACACACAGCACTTGCGTCCGCGCCGGGACGGTGCTGGGCGTCGACTCGGGCGGCTCGGGCCTCCGCGCGGCGCTCGCCCCGGCGGGTGCGCCGCAGGACGCGGTGACCGTCACCGGCTCGCACCCGGTGCGGACCTCGGCGGGCGGCATCGACGCCGGTCACTTCATGGAGCTGCTGCTGCCGCTGGTACGGGAGTTGCGTGAGCGGGTGCCCGACGGCGACGAGCCGCCGGTGGCCGTCGCCGTCGGAGCGGCCGGGATGGCGACCCTCGGCGACGACCTGCGGGCCGGTCTGCCCGAGGCGCTGGCGGCGTACGGCGTGCGTGGACCGCTCGCGCTGGCCGCCGACGCCGTGACCGCGTACACCGGCGCCCTGGGGGTGCGGCCCGGGGCGGTGGTCGCGGTCGGCACCGGGATGATCGCGCTCGGCACGGATCTGCGGGGGTGGCGGCGGGCGGACGGCTGGGGGCATCTGCTGGGGGACAGCGGCGGCGGGGCGTGGCTCGGCCGGGCCGGTCTGGAGGCGGCCTTCCGGGCCTTCGACGGACGGGCGGGCGGCTCCAAGGCGCTGCTGGCCAGGGCGGAGGAGCGGTTCGGACCGCTGCCGGGGCTTCCGGCCCAGCTCTACCCGCGACCGGACCGGGCGGCGGTGCTGGCGTCGTTCGCGCCGGACGTGGCCCGCTGCGCGCGGAAGGGCGACGGGCGGGCGGCGGCGCTGCTGGTGGAGGCGGCAAGCCACATCGTGGACGCCGTCGAGGCGGTGCTCCCCGACCGGGAAGGCGGCGAGGTCGCGTTCACGGGCGGGCTCTTCCGGCTGGGCGAACCGCTGACGGTGCCGGTGGGCGAGGAACTGGCGCGCAGGCTGCCGGGGGCCCGGGTGGTGCCCGCCGCGGGTGATCCGCTGCACGGGGCCGTGGTGCTCGCCTCGGCCCTGGCGTCGGGGACGCCGGGGCTGCCCGCGGACGGGCGGCTGCTGTGGTGCTCCGTGGGGGCTCCCGGCGGAGATCCGGTGGACGTCTGAGGCGGGTCCGGTGGCGCCCCACCCCTCGGTGGCGTTCAGCTCACCCGGAGTTGTCACCCGGGAGCCGGACAACAGGGCCACGCGGTCGCAGAGTTCACCACATCGGTGCACACAGTCCCAAAAACGGCACCTGGGCCGGGAACTTGGATCGGATAAATGCGGACGGATACCGCACAGCCGCCCCCTCCCCGAACAGGGGCTGACCGGAAACCAGTAGCATGCGGCGCCATGAGCTCCCCCACTGGGCCCGCTTCCGGCCTGCCTGTACGAATGCCGCGACCCCGCCAGTCCGGTCGGCACCGCCGCCCGGAACCCGTGGTGGCTCCCGAGGGCGCGCCCGCCCTCGTTCTCGCCGTCCCCGGGGTCCCCGGCGCACCCACCCGCAGCCTCGCCGAGGAGGTCGTGAGCATCGCCCGCTCCGAGCTTCCCGGCCTGGATGCCCGCATCGGTTTCCTGGAGGGCGACGACGAGGAGTTCCCGGCCTTGCAGTCGGTGCTCGCGCACGCCGCGGAGGAGCGCGTCGCCCGCGTCCAGCAGGCCCGCGCCGCCGGTCTCGACGTCGCCGACCCGGACGGCCCCGCCGCCGTGGTCGTGCCGCTGCTGGCCGGTCCGGACAGCGCCCTGGTGCGCCGCATCCGGCAGGCCGTGATCGACAGCAGGGCGCCGGTCGAGCTGACCGACGTGCTGGGCCCGCACCCGCTGCTCGCCGAGGCGCTGCACGTGCGGCTCTCCGAGGCCGGGCTGGCCCGGGCGGACCGGGCGCGCCTGTTCACCGTGGCGACCGCGGCCGACGGCATCATCCTGGCCACGGTCGGCGGCGACGAGGCGGTGCAGGCGGCCGGGATCACCGGCATGCTGCTCGCCGCGCGGCTGGCGGTGCCGGTGATGGCGGCGGCACTCGACGAGGAGGGCGCCATCGCGGCCACCGCCGAGCAGCTCCGCTCCTCGGGCTCCGCGCAGCTCGCCCTTGCGCCGTACCTGATCGGTCCCGAGCTGGGCGAGGGGCTGCTCGACCTCGCGGCGAAGGAGGCGGAGTGCGCCTCCGCCGAGGCGCTGGGCGCGTACCCGGCGATCGGCAAGCTCGCGCTCGCGCAGTACACGACGGCGCTCGGCATCACCCCGCAGCCGGCCACGGGGGTCCCGGCTCACTGAGGCGGCCGGCTCATGGTTCGGGCCCGCTCCCCTGACGGGGGGCGGGCCCGAAGCCGTTTCCGGGTCAGCCGAAGAGGACGCAGGAGGCGGCCGGGGCGGGGACGGAGCCCGCGAGGCTCGGGGCGCCGGAGTCGGGGTCGACGGTGAACCAGGCGACGTCGCCGGAGCGTTCGTTGGCGGCGTAGAGCAGGCCCCGCGGGGAGAGGACCAGGTCACGGGGCCAGTGGCCGCCGCAGGGGACGGTGGTGAGCAGCCGCGCCGAGTCGCCGGCCGCGTCGAGGGCGAGGACGGAGATGACGTCCTCGCCGCGGGTGGCGGTCCACAGGAAGCGGCCGTCGGGCGAGACGACCACTTCGGAGGGGTAGGCATCGGCGGCGGGCGCGCCGGGGAGGACGCCCGTCTCGCCGAGGGGGCGCAGGTCCCCGCTGTCGGCGTCCCAGCGGCAGAGGGTCACGGTGGGCGCCAGTTCGTTGAGGACGTAGAGGTGGCCGCCGTCGGGGTGGAAGGCCAGGTGGCGGGGGCCGGAGCCCGGGCGCAGCGCGATCTCGCGGTGCAGGGTCAGCATGCCGTCGCGCAGCGCGTGCACGCGGACGGAGTCGGTGCCGAGGTCGACCGCGACCAGCCAGCGGCCGCCGGGGTCGGGGACGACCTGGTGGACATGGGGTCCCTGCTGGCGCTGCGGGTGGGGGCCGCAGCCGTGGTGGTTGAGGACGTGGGCGGCGGCCGCGGGGGTGCCGTCGGCGCGCAGCGGCAGGACGGAGACGCTGCCCGAGCCGTAGTTGGCGGTGTAGACGCGGCCGCCGTGCGCGCTGAGATGGGTGGGGCCCTCGGCCGCGACCGGGGCGGGCGGCGCGAGGAGCCGGGCCGTGTCGCCCGTCGGGTCGAAGGCGGCGACGGCGCCGTCGGCCGTCTCGCTGACCGCGTAGAGGAGGTCGCCGCCGGGGCCGAACGCCAGGTACGAGGGGTCGGGCACCTCGGCGGTGGCGCCGAGGACGGTGAGGCCGCCGTCGGCGTCGACGGCGGCGGTGACGAGGCCGGCGCCGCCCGCCGCCGTGAACGATCCGATGTACGCCCGGCCGGTCTGCGTTCCGCCACCCACTGGTTTGTCCCCTCTCAGCAGTTGGCGCGCCGGGTTGGCGCGCGCCCGCGACGTTAGCAGGTCTAGACCACGGCGCCAGGGGGACGCCACGGTCTCGGTCCGGTTCTCGCCCCTCTTGGCCGGGGAGCGGCACTGATGGCCTCAAGCGCCGGCCGGGCCGGGGGTCAGCCGGGGACCTGTCGCTGATGACCTCAGTCGCCGCACGGGCCGGGTCGCCCGGGGCTCGGTCGCCGATGACCTCACGCGCCGGCTGACCGGGTCGCCTGAGGGTCGGTCGCCGATGACCTCACACGCCGGGCAGGACGGGATTCGACCGGGGCCGGTCACTGGCGGCCTCGCGGCCGGACTGGCTGAGGTCCGACCGGGAGCCGGTCGCTCACGGCCTCAGAGACCGGCCGGAGCCACGCCGCGGCGGCGACCGCGCTCGGCGGTGTCTTCATGGCCTGGGCGGCGGTACACCTGATGTACGCCACCCGGTACGGCTACCTGTACTACCGGGGCCCTCAGGGCGGCATCGACTTCAACTCGCAGAACCCGCCGGCGTACCGCGACTTCCTGTACTTCAGCTACAACCTCGGCATGACCTACCAGGTCTCCGACACCAACGTCTCGAACACCACGATCCGCTCCGTGGTGCTGCGGCACTGCCTGCTGTCGTACCTCTTCGGGACCGGCATCCTGGCCACCGCCATCAACCTGGTCATCGGCATCGTCGGCAGGTGACCCGCACTCCTCCCGTCCGGTGCGCCGGATGCGCGGGCCGCCCGGCCGTCACCCCGCGGCGAGGACGGGGCGGCGGGTGCCCCGGAGGGGCTCGGCCAGTTCCGCGAGCGCCCGCTCCAGGCCGTGCAGGTGGGCGAGGGCCGGCTCGTCGCCGAGGGGGCGAGGGGACCTGACGGGCCCGGACCGGGTGGTCCCGTCCACGGTGAGGGCCTGGACGGCGGCCTCCACCCGGACGCAGGCCACGGTGAGCCGGTCGGTGCGCGAGCTCTCCGGGTCGGCGGCGACGGAGGCGAGGCCGCGCACCTCGCGGGCGCAGGCGTCGAGCAGCGCGAGCACCCGGCGGGCCCGGGCCTTGCGGTGGCCGAGCGGGCTCAGCGGGTGGACGAGGGGGGCGACCGAGACGCGTACACGCTCCAGGAGTGCCTCCAGTTCGGCGACGCGCCGGGCGGGGTCGGCGGCCGGGGAGCCCGCGAGCCGGTCGGCCGCCTCGACGGCGCAGAGGTGGACGCAGTGCAGCGCCCGCCGGATCCAGGCGTCGGTCGTGGCGTGGGTGGTCACGGGCAGGACGAGGAGCACCGCCAGTGCCGCGCCGACGGCCCCGGCCAGGGTCTCCACGAGCCGCAGCGCCAGCAGGTCTGAGTCGACGGTGCCGAGCATGCCGTAGAGGACGCCGACCAGCACGGTGACGAAGAAGATCATCCAACTGTAGGAGACGGCGGCCACGTAGAAGATCCCGGCGACGCAGAGGGCCACCAGGACGGCGGCCGCCGCCGGGTCGCCGTGGAGCGGGATGGCGATGCCGAGTCCGGCGACGACGCCCGCGGCCGTGCCGAGGACCCGCCGGAAGCCGCGGACCAGCGTCTCGCCGCGCGAGGCGGTGTTGACGAAGATCCACCACACGGTGCCGACCGCCCAGTACCAGCGCTCGTGGGAGAGCGCCTGGCCGGCGGCGAGCGCGAAGGCGCAGGCGGCGGTGGCCTGCGCGGCCTGGCGCGTCGTCGGGCGGCCGGTGCCGCGGCCGCCGAGCGGGGCGGGGGCGGGCCGGGGCGCGGGCAGGCGCCGCTCGTAGCACCAGAGGCCGAAGCGGACCGCCGAGGAGGTGAGCAGGGCCAGGGCGATCGCGGCGTAGAGCTGCGGGAGCCGGTCCGGGACCGCGTGCAGGAACTGGGCCAGGAAGAAGCTCATGAAGGCGAAGATGCCCAGGGCGTTGCCGCGCGGGCCCCACCTGCGGGCGTAGACGCCGAGGCCGACCACGGCGAGGAAGGCGGCGTCGCGGATCAGCGGCCGGTCGTGGAGCAGGACGGCCAGCGCCAGTACCGGAAAGCCCACGGCGGGCAGCAGCGCCGTGGTGAGGGCCTGGCCGCGCACGGTCGGGTCGGCGACGGTGAAGAGGGCGAGGAGCGCGGCGAGCCCTCCGGCGACGGCCATGGTCAGCGAGGCTCCGGCCGTCCCGGAGGCGGTGGCCGCCAGTCCGATGCCGAGCACCGCCCGCCCCGCGCTGCGCAGCCTCAGCAGCCCCGGGTCGGGGGCGGCGAACATCCTGGCCGCCACCCGCCCGAGCGGACCCGGCACGCCGAGTCCCCTGCCGCTCCCCCGGCCTGCGCCGTTCTCCCTCTGCTCCACCGTGTGCGTCCACCCCTGTCCGTGGCGCCGCGCCCGAAGCGCCGGTCCGCCCTGGCACCGAAAAGGCGCCGCTGGTCCGGTCCGGCACCCTCGCCGTCCCGGCACGCTGCGGCGCCAGTAGTGCACCCAGAGAAGCATCCCGGCGGGCAGTGGCTCAACCGGAGTCGCGAGGACTGGGCCATTGGTACAGTCCGTACGCGCAGAGCCGTACCACGAGGAGGCCAACGGACCATGGCGGTCGACGAGCTGGACACCCGCATCCTGACGCTCCTGCTGGAGCAGCCCCGGACCAGCGTGCGGGAGTACGCGCGCCTGCTCGGCGTGGCCCGGGGCACCCTCCAGGCCCGGCTGGACCGGATGGAGCGGGACGGGGTGATCACCGGTACCGGCCCTTCGCTCTCCCCGGCGGCGCTCGGCCACCCGGTGCTCGCCTTCGTTCACATCGAGGTGACGCAGGGCCATCTCGACGACGTCGGGGATGCCCTGGCGGCGGTTCCGGAGATCATCGAGGCGTTCTCGATCACCGGTGGCGGGGACCTGCTCACCCGGGTCGCCGCCCGGGACAACGGCCATCTGGAGGACGTGATCCAGCAGCTCATCAACCTTCCCGGGGTGGTGCGGACCCGGACCGAGGTGGCACTGCGGGAGCGGGTGGCGCACCGGGTGCTGCCGCTGGTCGCCTCGGTGGGGCGCGGCGCGGGGCGCGGGTAGCGGCGAGGGGCGCCCGGACCTGTTTCTGCCATGCTGGGGCCATGGTGAACGAGACCGAGGCCGCGACCCCGGCGGTCGTCTTCGACCTGGACGGCACACTGGTCGACAGCGAGCCGAACTACTTCGAGGCGAGCCGGGCCCTGCTGGAGACGCACGGGGTGCCCGGCTTCACCTGGGCCGACCACGAGCGGTACATCGGCGTCAGCACCCGCGAGACGCTCGCCGACTGGCGGCAGGTGTACGGGCTCAGCGCCTCCCTGGACTCCCTAATGGAGGAGTTGGACGACCGCTATCTGGCGCTGGCGCGGGCCCACACGCCCGTCTTCGAGCAGATGTCGCTCCTCGCGGAGCTGCTGCACGAGGCGGGAGTGCCGATGGCGGTGGCCTCCGGTTCGTCCGGGGCCGCGATCACCGCCGTCCTCACCGGCACGGGCCTCGACGACCTGCTCGGCCCCGCCGTCTCCGCCGAAGAGGTCCCCCGCGGAAAGCCCGCCCCCGACATCTTCCTGGAGGCCGCACGCCGGCTGGGCGCGGCCCCCGTGGACTGCGTCGTGATCGAGGACGCCGAACCGGGGGTGGCGGCGGCCCTCGCGGCCCGCATGCGGTGCGTGGCCGTCCCCTCGGTCCCGGCCGCCGCCGACGACCCGGTCCTCTCCTCGGCGGGGCTGCTCTTCCCCGAGGGCCAGCCCTCGTTCCGCGCCGCGGAGACGTTCGACTGGATCATGCGGGTCCCCGCCTGATCGCCGACCGGGCCGGAAAGGGCCCGGCCGGCGCTTGAGGACGCCCCGGAGGGTTCAGGGAGCGGGCGGCGCTTCGGCGAAGGGGATCTCCCGCACGATCCGCGCGGGGTTCCCGACGGCCACCACGTTGGGCGGCAGGTCCTTGATGACGACGGCCCCGGCTCCTACCACGGTGTTCTCCCCGATGGTCACCCCGGGACAGACGATGACGCCTCCGCCGAGCCATACGTTGTCCCCGATGGTGATCGGCTCCGCCGCCTCCCACTTGGCCCGGCGCGCGACCGGGTCGATCGGATGCGTCGGCGTCAGCAGCTGGACGTGCGGCCCGAACTGCACGTCCTCCCCGATGGTGATCGGCGCGACGTCGAGGAAGACCGCCCCGAAGTTGACGAAGGTGCCGCGCCCGATGGTGATGTGGGTGCCGTAGTCGACCCGCAGCGGCGGCCGTACGTCCACGTCCTCGCCGACGCTGCCGAGCAGCTCGACGAGGAGGGTCCGGCGGGCCTCGGGGTCGTCGGACGGCGAGGCGTTGAACCGTTCGCTGATCCTCGCCGAGCGGGCGGCGTCGGCCTGGATCTCGGGGTCGTCGGCTCGGTACAGCTCACCGGCGAGCATGCGTTCTTTCTGACTGGCCACTACGGTCCCTTCGCTGTGACAGTGACAGGCCCACTCTGCCCTCTGCCGGGTGCCCGGGGGCACTGCCGAGGGGCGACCGGGCGTGCCGGTCCACCGGGACGGGCGCGGGCTCCCTCCCCGCGCCACGCGAACCGGCGCCCGAAGCGGGTGCCCGGGGCTCCGGCACCGCCCGGCCGGACCTGCCCGGACGAGTGCCCTCGTTCCGGGAATGGCCGCACCACCTGGATCGTTGTCCCAGCAGAGAGGCCCTGGGCGCCAGGAAGGCGGCCGGGCGCATGTCGATGCCAGTCGGGAGCAACAGCGTATGGATACCGGAACGCAGAAGGCCGTACTCGCCGGAGGCTGCTTCTGGGGCATGCAGGACCTCGTCAGGAAGCAGCCGGGGGTCGTGTCGACACGGGTCGGCTACTCCGGCGGGGAGACGCCGAACGCCACGTACCGCGATCACGGCGACCACGCCGAGGCGATCGAGATCGTCTACGACCCGGCGCGCACCAGCTACCGCGACCTGCTGGAGTTCTTCTTCCAGGTGCACGATCCGACCACCCGCGACCGGCAGGGCAACGACGTCGGCCGCAGCTACCGCTCGGCGATCTACTACGCCGACGAGGAGCAGCTGCGTACGGCGCGCGACACCATCGCCGACGTGGAGGCGAGCGGACTGTGGCCGGGGCCGGTGGTGACCGAGGTCGAGCCGCTGGGCGACTTCTGGCAGGCCGAGCCGGAGCACCAGGACTACCTGGAGCGCTACCCGAACGGCTACACCTGCCACTTCCCCCGGCCGAACTGGAAGCTGCCGCGCCGTGCGGAGACCGTCTGACCCCGCACTTGCCTGATCTGAGAGGGCCGGGGCCCCGGAAGGGGTCCCGGCCCTCCGGTCCAGGGCGGCGCGGGGTGGCGTCGGAGGGCGGCCGGCCGCCGCGGTCCAGGCCTCACCGCGCCAGGCGGAACCTCAGCCTCTGCCCCGGTCTGACCTGGGCGGCGAGATCCATGTCGGCGCGGAGGACGACGGCGATCACCGGGTAGCCGCCGGTCACCGGATGGTCGGCCAGGAACAGCACGGGCCGGCCGCCGGGGGGCACCTGGAGGGCGCCGGGGACCACGCCCTCGCTGGGCAGCTCCCCGCCGACGGCGCGTTCCAGACCCGGCCCGTCGAGGCGCATCCCCACCCGGTCGCTGGCCGACCCCGCCACCCAGGGCTCCGACAGCAGGCTCCGCACCGCGCCCGGGGTGAACCAGTCGTCGCGCGGCCCCAGCACGACGCGCAGCCCCACCTCCCCGCCGGAGGGGACGCGCACCGGCGCCAGATCGACGCGCGGGAAGCCGGCGGGCACGGACCCGGCCGGAAGTACGTCACCGACGGCGAGCGGGCCCGGCCCCAGGGCGGCGAGCACGTCGCGGGAGCGCGACCCCAGCACCTCCGGCACGGCGATCCCGCCGCGCACCGCGAGGTAACTCCGCAGCCCCACCGGGGGCGTTCCCAGCTCCAGCCGGTCGCCCTCGGGAAGGTGGATCACCGAGTGCGGGGCGCCGTGGGTGAGAGGTGCCGGGGCGCCGGTCACCGCGACGGTCACCGGCCGCAGCGCCCGGACGGCCAGGCCGCCGAGGGTCGCCTCGACCGCGGCCGCGCCCTCAGGGTTGCCGACGAGCCGGTTGGCCAGGCGCAGGGCCGTGCGGTCCGCCGCGCCCGAGGCGCCCACGCCCATGGAGGCGAGCCCGGGCCTTCCCAGGTCCTGCACGGTGGCCAGGGGTCCGGTGGCCAGGACCTCCAGCGCGTCCCAGGTCCGTGTCACGCTCCTCCCACCTCCTCGAAGCGCACCCGCACGCCGGGCCGCAGCAGGGCCGGGGGCGTGCGGTCCTCGCGCCACATCTCCCGCTCCGTCCGGCCGATGAGCTGCCAGCCACCCGGCGAGGGGCGCGGGTAGACGCCGCTGAACTCACCGGCCAG
Source organism: Streptomyces sp. NPDC058373 (assembly GCF_042723275.1). Lineage (NCBI taxonomy): Bacteria > Bacillati > Actinomycetota > Actinomycetes > Kitasatosporales > Streptomycetaceae > Streptomyces > Streptomyces sp. NPDC058373. The sequence goes on from NZ_JBHXJE010000002.1 coordinate 162,028, forward strand.
GCCCACCGCCCCGGCCGGGACGCGGGTGCGCGACTCGGCGCGCCTGGGCACGGTCAACTCCGGTGGCCCGCCGGTCAGATAGCCGAAGCCGGGCGCGAACCCGCCGAAGGCGACCGTCCAGACGGCGCCGGTGTGCAGCCTCACGACCTCCCTGACCGACAGCCCGGTCACCTCCGCGACCTGCGGCAGGTCCGCTCCGTCGTAGGCCACCGGGATCCGGACGACCTCGCCCGCCCGGCTCCGCGCATCGCCCGACTCGGCGCCGCGTACGGCCTGTTCGACGCGGGCCGGGTCCGCTCCGGGGGCCAGCCGCAGCAGTACCGTACGGGCCGCCGGGACGAGGTCGTCGACGCCTGGCGGCGGTCGGTCCGCCAGCGCGCGGTAGAGCGCCATCGCCTCGTCGAGCGAGCCGGCCTCGACCAGGACCCCTTGGTCGGCGCAGGGCAGGAACCGCACCTCAGCGACCCTCTTCCGTGAAGGCGCGCAGCGCGATCCCCTCGGCCGCCAGCCGCTCCCGGACGGCCAGCGCGACGTCCACCGCGCCCGGGGTGTCGCCGTGCACGCAGAGCGAGTCGGCGTGGACGGTGAGCGGTGTGCCGTCGGCGGCGGCGACGGGTTCGCCGCGCGCCATCCGGACGCACCGGTCGGCGATCTCCCGCGCGTCGTGCAGCACCGCGCCCCGCTCCCGGCGCGGGACCAGCGTCCCGAGCGGGGTGTACGCGCGGTCGGCGAACGCCTCGCGGTAGACGCGGAGTCCGGCCTTCTCGGCCAGCGTCAGCCAGCGCGATCCGGGCAGGCCGAGCACGGCGCACTCCGGGTCCCAGGCGCGTACCGCCGCGACGACGGCGGCGGCCTGTTCCTCGTGGTGGACGATCGCGTTGTAGAGCGCTCCGTGCGGCTTGACGTACCGCACCCGGGTGCCGGAGGCGCGGGCCAGTCCGTCGAGGGCGCCGATCTGGTAGAGCACGTCGTCGGCGAGTTCGCCGGGCGGCACGTCGATGAAGCGCCGCCCGAATCCGGCGAGGTCGCGGTAGCCGACCTGGGCACCCACCGCGACGCGTCCGGAGGCCGCCTGGCGGCAGGCCCGGCGGATGACGGTGGGGTCGCCCGCGTGGAAGCCGCAGGCCACGTTGGCGCTGGTCACCACGGTCAGCAGGGCGTCGTCGTCGCCGAGTTCCCAGCGTCCGAAGCCCTCGGCGAGGTCGGCGTTGAGGTCGATGCGGATGAGGATCACCACTTCCGGTCCGAGGCGACGAGCGGGGCGGCGGGGGCGGCGGCTTCTGGCAGCCCGCGCGGGGGCCCAGTCCACCACAGGTCGGCGCCGCCGCCCCTCGGCACCGCCGCCGGGGCGTGCTGCCGCCGCGCGCTCCGGTGACCCGCCGTGTTCACCTGGGCGTGCCGCCATCGGCGGGTGCACCACCCGAATGATCAGGCGCCCGGCGCCCCCGTGCGCGACGGCATCGAGGAGCAAGGCCGCGTCCCCAAGTACTACGCGGTCAAGGCACGGCTCTCCGCCCTCGTCGACACCCTGGACGAAGGCGAGGTGATGCCCACCCAGCGGGAGTTGGCGCTGCGCGACCTCCTCCTGGAGGGGCGGCTGCGCCGGCAGGGCCGGGGCACCGTCGGCGCTGGGCCCAAGCTGGAGCAGCCGCTGTCGCCGGCCGCCGGCGGGTCCTGCGCGAGGGCGGCCTGGTCCGGCAGGAGTCGGCCGGCCGCGAGTACACCCCCGCGCTGCGCCGGGACGGCCTGGAGCAGCGCTCCTCGGGCTCCTGGACGCCGTCCTGCGGGTCGCGCGCGTACCCGCTCCGCGGTGGGCGGGTGGCGTCGTCCTCGCACGTGAGCCGCCCTGGGGCCGGCGGGCTCCGGGGCGGCCGACGGGCGCGGCCTCAGGCCGTCCGGGGCGCGAGCCCGCCGGACGGTCGCCCGGGCGCCACGGCGGGCGGACGGACTGTCCGTGGCCGAAGAAGTCGGCCGGGTCCCACTTCGACCTGGCTCCGGCCCGGACTCCGACCTCCGCCGCGCGTGCGCGAGTCTTCGCGCGTCCCAGTCGCCGCACAGCGCCAGGTTTCGGAGATACCGGCGACCGGGAACCGACTGGTGCATGATGCGAAACCTGGTCCGAGGCGCCGTCGCCGGCGCTGCCGGTACGACCGTGCTGAACGCCGTCACCTATGCCGACATGGCCTGGCGGGGAAGGGGTTCCAGCGGGGCGCCGGCCCAGGTCGTGGAACGGCTCGCCGAGGACGCGGGAGAGCCGGTCCCCGGCTCGGGCGACACCCGGGACAACCGCCTCACCGGCCTCGGCGCCCTCTCCGGCATCGCCGTCGGCTGCGGCACGGGCGTGGCCGTGGCCCTGCTGCGGGGCGCGGGCGTCCGGATGCCGTGGTGGCTGGGCGGCGTGGTCACCGCCGCCCTCGCGATGGCCGCCACGGACCTGCCCCTGGCCGCCACCCGGGTGAGCGACCCGCGGACCTGGTCCGCCACGGACTGGGCCTCGGACGCCGTGCCGCACCTCGCCTACGGACTCGTGACGTACGCCGTGGCGGCCTCCGGGGAGGGCCGGACGTAGCCTCGCGGCGCGGAAGCCCGGGCCTCGCGCCCGCGGGGCTTCACCGAGCCGTCGCCGGCCCCTCGGCCGGCCCCGCCCTTCAGCCCCAGCGCAGCGAAGTGACCTCGTGGACGACGGCCGAGCTCCTCGCCACGCCCCGGCAGGTGAGCTGGCGCGGGGGTGTGCGCGAGGAGCGCACCTCGACGTCGACGGCCGCCGGGTGGGGCGGGCGGCCGAGGAGGCGGACGCGCCAGTGGTCGCCGAGGCGGACCGTCTCGGCCACCGTGTAGTCGTGGCGGCCGGCCGGGCCGAAGTGCCGGAGCACGGCGGCCAGGGCCACCTGCTGGGGCGGGACGAGGTCCGTGTAGCCGCGCAGGTGCCCGGCGTGGACGCGGCCGGCCAGGTGCTCCTCGACAACGTATACGGACGAGGCGGCGTCGAGGCCGCCGTAGTAGACGCCGTCGGGCAGGACGACCACGTTGGCGGCGAACCGGTCGCCGCCGACGTGCGTGGACTCCCACACCAGCTCCGGCCGGCGCTCGCTCAGGGCACGCCCCACGGGCCGGCCGCGCACGGCACAGCAGGTGTCGTGGAGGCCGTGGGCGCAGACGAGGACGACGGGCGGAAGGCCCAGCTCCCCGGGGGCACCCAGCGCCCCGACGATTCCCGCCAGTTCCTCGTCCCGGCTCCAGGTGCCCCACTGCTGGCGGTGGGCGCCGGAGGCCGCGTACCGCAGGACGGCCCAGCGCCGCGGGCCGCCGAGGGTGCGGCGGCCGTGGCGTCTGATGAGGAGTATGCGGGCCTTCACCGCCTGGGCGGCGGAGTGGACGAGGGCCTTGGTGCCCGGATCCAGGTCGAGTCCGTCGAAGCCGTTGGGGGGCCAGCCGCCCCGGTACTCGATGAGGACCCAGACCAGGCCGTACGGCGCGGTGCCCGCGATCGGGTCACCGCGGCGCCGGGCGGCGTCGGCGCAGAAGAAGCGGGGCGGTTCAGTCACCGCGGCGGGCTCGCTCGTCGTCGGGGACCAGGACGCCCGCGCGCAGCAGTCTCGCGGCCAGGGGGACGCCCAGTTCACCGGCGGGCCGGGCCGCGCCGTCGAGCAGACGGGCCACGTGGGGCAGTTCGTCCTCCGGGAAGTCGAGCCAGCCGACCCGCGTGGTCAGGCGCGCCCCCTCCAGCCGTGGTGCGAGCGCCGCGCGGAGCCGGACCGGCGTCTCGGGGCCGAGGGCGCCGACGGCGGCGAGCTGGGCCAGCGGCCCGAGCGGTGCCGGGCGCGCCTGCCCGCGCCGGGCGCGGTGGAAGAGCGGCGCGGCGTCGGCCCGCTCGACGGCGGCGGCGAGGCGTTCGCGGACCAGACCGGCCTCGTCGCCCGGCCCGTCCACCCCCAGCGGCAGCGTGCCGCGCATCCCGGGGTCCTCGCGCAGCTCCGCCAGCGCCGCCTGCGCGAGCTGTTCGGCCAGCGCGTACCGCGTCCAGGGGTGGATTCCCAGCGTCAGGTGGACGGAGACCTCGCCCTGCGCCCGGGCGGCGTGGAGCCAGCCGCGCGGCAGGTAGAGGACGTCGCCGGGGGCGAGCACGGTGTCGAGGTACGGCTCTCCCCCGGCGGCCTCGGCGACGGCGGAGCGGCGGTCGGTCCAGGGCTGGTCGCGGAGCGGGTCGGGGTGGACGGGGCGGTGGACGACCCAGCGTTTGGTGCCCTCGATCTGGAGGACGAAGACGTCGTGCACGTCGTAGTGGGCGTCGAACCCGCGGTTCTGCGGCGGGGTGACGTAGGCATTGGCCTGTACCGGGTGCCCCAGTTCCGTGCTCAGCGCGGCGCAGAGCTCCGCGACCGGGTCCCAGGTGCGGTGGAGGGCCTGCAGGACGAGGGTGGCGCCGTCGGCGAACTCGCGCCACAGGGCGGTGTCGTCGAGCTGGTCGGAGATGGCGGCGCCCACGCCGGCGGGCGAGGTGAAGGAGGCGTCGGGGAGCGTGGCGCCGTTCTTGGCGACGCGGAGGAAGGGCGTACGCAGTCCGCGGCGCGCGACGAGTTCGTCGACGGCGCCGGCGGAGAACAGGTCGGAGAAGTCACTGGCCCGGCGGGTGAGGAGTGCGGTGCGCGCCCAGACGTCGCGGGCGAACTCCTCACGGGCCAGGCGGGTCAGACGCGTCTCCAGGACCCCGGTGCCTGGGGTCGCGCCGGGGTCCTGGGGTGCGGTCCGGAGGGTGGTCAACCGCGCTTGCCGGGGTCGTCGGCGCTGCCGTCGGCACCGCCGTCGTGGACACCGGGCGTCCCGGCCGCACCGCCGTCGGCCGGGCCTTCCGCGCCGCCGTCCGCACCGCCGTCATGGACACCGGGCGTACCCACGGCGCCACCGTCCGCGGGACCTTCGGCACCGCCGTCCGCACCACCGTCGTGCACGCCAGGCGTACCGGCCGCACCACCGTCCGCGGGACCTTCCGCACCACCGTCCGCACCACCGTCGTGCACGCCA
>NZ_JBHXJE010000002.1:167148-255852 GCF_042723275.1 Streptomyces sp. NPDC058373
CCGTCCGCACCACCGTCGTGCACGCCAGGCGTACCGGCCGCACCACCGTCCGCGGGACCTTCCGCACCACCGTCCGCACCACCGTCGTGCACGCCAGGCGTACCGGCCGCACCACCGTCCGCGGGACCTTCCGCACCACCGTCCGCACCACCGTCGTGCACGCCGGGGGTACCCGCCGCACCACCGTCCGCCGGGCCTTCCGCACCGCCGTCCGCACCGCCGTCATGGACTCCGGGCGTTCCGGCCGCACCGCCGTCCGCGGGGCCTTCCTGCTGGTTCGGGTCCTGCTCGGGGTTGGTCATCGTTCCTCCCGCGCATCGATGAGGCTTGGCGCCGGGCACCTGCCGGGCCCGGGCGACGGGCAGCGTAATCCCCGTGCGGCACCGCCCGAATCAGCGTACCGCCATGGGGCGAAAGTCTCGATTTATGGAGGAAAGGGGCAGACGAGACGCCACCCGGCCGCCTCTCTCGCCGCGCCTGGCCCGTCACCCGCCGGGACGGACATGTCCCGATCGCTACCTCAGGTGTCCTGATCCATCGATTGCGGCAAGGTCCGACGCGCTTCTACAGTGCCTCTGCGAGTAAGCCTTGCCTAAGTTGCCCGCTTCGGTGCGCGTAGCCACTCCACGGCTCTCCCGTGGCCCGGGCGTCGGCGAACCGGCTCGAACCGGCGCCTTCGGCCCCCTGGAACCGTGGAGTTCAGCCATGCCCCCGTCCCGCCCGCGCCCGCTCCCCGCGCCACCGCATCCCCCGAGGCGCCCGGCCCCGGCGCCCGCCACGGCCGAAGGCGGGCGGTCATGAGGGCGAAGCTCGCCGCGGTGCTGCCCGACCTCTCCCCCTGGCGCTCCTCCCGCGACTTCCGGCTCCTGTGGGTGCAGGGGCTGATCACCTACTTCGGCAGCGCCATGGCCCTGATCGCCCTGCCGCTCCAGATCAAGGAACTGACCGGGTCGCCGCTGGCGGTGGGGGCGATGGGGGCCGTCGAACTGGTGCCGCTGGTGGTCTTCGGGCTGTACGGCGGGGCGCTGGCGGACGCCGTGGACCGGGTGAAGGTGATCGTCTCGACCGAGGCCGGGCTGGGGCTGCTGGCATTGATCCTGCTGGTCAACGCGGTGCTGCCGGAGCCGATGCTGTGGCCGCTGTACGTGGTGGCGGCGGGCGTGGCGGCGCTGGCGGGGCTCCAACGGCCCGCGCTGGACTCGCTGCTGGTCCGGATCGTCCCGCACGAGCAGCTCGCGGCCGCGGCGGCGCTGAACGCACTGCGCTGGCAGGCCGGAGCGATCGCCGGGCCCGCGGCGGCGGGCCTGGTCGTGGCGTACACGGGCAACGCGCCGGCGTACGCCACCACGGTCGCCTGCTTCGCCGTGTCGGTGCTGATGTGCCTCCACCTCTCCCCGGCCCCGCCCGCCCTGAACGCCGAGAAGCCCTCGCTGCGGGGCATCGCCGAGGGGGCGCGCCACGCCTGGTCGCGGCCGGTGCTGCTGGGCACGTACGCGATCGACCTGGTGGCGATGTTCTTCGCCTTCCCGAACACGATCTTCCCCTTCCTCGCCGACGAGCTGGACGCCGACTGGTCGCTGGGCCTGATGTACGCGGCCGGGTCGGTCGGCTCGCTGCTGGTGAGCCTGACCAGCGGCTGGGTCTCCCGGCTGCGGCGGCACGGGTTGCTGGTGGTGTGCGGCGCCACCGGCTGGGGGCTGGCCGTCGCGGCGGCCGGCTGGATGTCGAACGTCTGGCTGGTGCTGGTGTGCCTGGGGCTGGCCGGTGCGGGGGACATGCTGAGCGGGCTGGGCCGCACCACCATCTGGAACCAGACCATCCCCGACGAGCTGCGCGGGCGGCTGGCCGGGATCGAGGTCCTCTCCTACAGCGTCGGCCCCCAGCTCGGCCAGGTCCGCGCGGGCGCGATGGCCGGGTGGACCGGCGCCCGGCCGGCCATCTGGTCCGGCGGCCTCGCCTGTGTGGTCTCGGTGGGCCTGCTCGCCGCCGCGCTGCCCAAGCTCCTCACCTACGACGCGCGGACCGACGAGGACGCGCTGCGCCGCCGTGCCTCGCACCCGTCCACGGCCACCGAGGAGGCCCCCGGGAAGGGCGTGCCCGACGCCACGTGAGATGAGGGGCCCCGTCCGGGGAGGCCACCGCGGCGGGTCGCCTCCCGGACGGCCGGGCCCCCGCATCCCTTCCGCGGCGGCCCGGCCCGGGCGCCAGAGGGCGCCCGAGCACCCGTCTGCCACACAAGGTTCGTCCTGATATGCGCACTTGGGCCCGGAACCATAGCCTGCTGACACTGCTCGGGTAGTCGAGGGCCGGTTCAGCCGGCGGAGGGCGAGCTTCCATGGCTGAGCTACGAGCGAAGTCCGGACTGTTCCGTGAGGTGTCGGCCGAGTTCGCCGGCACGATGATCCTCATCCTGTTCGGATGCGGTGTGGTGGCCCAGGTGGCCGCGGGCGGAGATCTGACCGACCCACCCGGCGGACTCGGCGACCACGACAGCATCTCCTGGGCGTGGGGGCTGGGCGTCACCCTGGGCGTCTACGTGGCGGCGCGGCTGAGCGGCGCTCACCTCAATCCCGCGGTGACCCTCGCGCTCGCCACCTTCCGGGGTTTTCCCTGGGGCAAGGTGGCCCCCTACGCCCTGGCACAGACGGCCGGTGCCTTCGTCGCCGCCCTCCTGGTCCGCTGGAACTACAGCGAGGCGCTGGCCAAGGCCGACCCCGGACACACCATCAAGACGCAGTCGGTCTTCTCCACGCTGCCCGCCAACGGCAACCCGGCCCTGCCGGTCCACGAGTGGGGCGCCTTCCGCGACCAGGTGATCGGCACGGCCATCCTGCTGCTGCTGATCATGGCCATCACCGACATGCTCAACACGCCACCCGGCGCCAACCTGGCCCCGTTCATCATCGGCCTGGTCGTGGTCGGCATCGGTATGGCGTGGGGCACCAACGCGGGGTACGCGATCAACCCGGCCCGCGACTTCGGCCCCCGGCTGGCCAGCTTCCTGACCGGATACGGCGGGGCGTGGCGAGATCAGTACGGGAACCTCTACTTCTGGGTGCCCATCCTGGGCCCGCTGGTCGGCGGTCTGCTGGGCGCAGGCCTGTACAAGGCGTTGGTCGGACGGTTCCTGCCCACCGACGTACCCGAGCCCCCGGGACGCGTCCCGGCATCCGAGGACTGACGGCACCGGCCGGAGAGGCGGCACATCATGGCGGACTTCATCGGCGCGGTGGACCAAGGCACCACCAGCACCCGGTTCATGATCTTCGACCACGGCGGCAACGAGGTCGCCAAGCACCAACTGGAGCACGAACAGATCCTCCCCCGCTCCGGCTGGGTGGAGCACGACCCGGTGGAGATCTGGGAGCGCACCAACTCGGTGATGCAGAACGCCCTGCGGTACGGCGGTCTGTCCGCGAGCGACCTGGCGGCCATCGGCATCACCAACCAGCGTGAGACGACGGTGGTCTGGGACCCGCGCAACGGGCGGCCCTATTACAACGCCATCGTGTGGCAGGACACCCGCACCGACGCGATCGCGGCGAACCTCGAACGCTCGGGGCGCGGCGACGTCATCCGCCGCAAGGCGGGGCTGCCACCGGCCACGTACTTCTCCGGCGGCAAGATCCAGTGGATCCTGGAGAACGTCGACGGCGTGCGGGAGGCGGCGGAGGCGGGCCGCGCCCTCTTCGGCAACACGGACGCCTGGGTCCTGTGGAACCTGACCGGCGGTCCCGACGGCGGCATCCACGCCACCGACGTGACCAACGCCAGCCGCACCATGCTGATGGACCTGGAGACCCTCGACTGGGACGACGAGCTCCTCAGCTTCTTCGGGATCCCCCGGTCGATGCTGCCCACCATCAACCCGTCGTCGGACCCGGAGGCCTACGGGGCGACCCGCACCTCCCGGCCGCTGCGCGGCGCCGTCCCGATCGGCGGGGTCCTCGGCGACCAGCAGGCGGCCACCGTCGGCCAGGTCTGCTTCGCGCCGGGCGAGGCGAAGAACACCTACGGCACCGGCAACTTCCTGGTCCTGAACACCGGTACGGAGCTGGTCCGCTCCGAGCACGGCCTGCTCACCACGGTGGCGTACAAGTTCGGCGACAGCCCGGTGGTGTACGCGCTGGAGGGCTCCATCGCGGTGACCGGGTCGGCGGTGCAGTGGCTGCGCGACCAGTTGAAGATCATCAAGTCGGCGCCCGAGAGCGAGGAGCTGGCCCGTACCGTCGAGGACAACGGCGGCACGTACTTCGTCCCCGCCTTCTCGGGCCTGTTCGCCCCGTACTGGCGCTCGGACGCCCGGGGCGCGATCGTCGGGCTGGCCAGGTACAACAGCGGGGCCCACCTGGCGCGGGCGACGCTGGAGGCCATCTGCTACCAGAGCCGCGACGTCGTGGAGGCCATGGAGCAGGACTCCGGCGTCCACCTCGACGTGCTCAAGGTCGACGGCGGCGTCACCTCCAACGACCTCTGCATGCAGATCCAGGCCGACGTCCTCGGCGTACCGGTCAGCCGTCCCGTGGTCGCCGAGACGACCGCTCTCGGCGCGGCCTACGCGGCGGGGCTGGCCGTCGGCTTCTGGCGCGACACCGACGAACTGCGCACGCAGTGGCACGAGTCGCAGCGCTGGTCGCCCCAGTGGTCCGAGGAGCAGCGCGCGGAGGGGTACGGGAACTGGAAGAGGGCCGTGGAACGCACCCTCGACTGGGTGCAGGTCCCCTGACCCCCGGGCCCTGCCCCGGGGCCTGTGTCTCGGAGCCCGCCCGGCCGCGCGGGCCGGTCCCGGCTTGCTGACCTGCTGCCGACCGGGTCCGCTGCGGCGCTCGGGGCATCGGCGGCCCGCTCCGGGTACCGGCGGGCCCGCGAGTGCCGCAGCGGTCCGCACGTCACCCGCCTGCCCGCTCCGCGGGCGCACCCCCGGGGCCTGGCCCTTATCGTCGGCCCAGGCCCCCCTTTCGCAGCGGCGGCGCTGAAGGCACGGACGACTGTCGGAAGGCGGGACGGCGATGGCGGGATCGATCCTCATCACGGGGGCGGGCAGCGGGTTCGGCAAGGAGGTCGCGCTGCGGCTCGCGGCCGGCGGACACGACGTGATCGCGGGCGTGGAGATCATCGCGCAGGTCAGCGCGGTACGGGCCGCCGCACGGGAGCGGGGCGTGGCGCTGCGGGTGGAGAAGCTCGACGTCACCGATCCCGGGGACCGGGCGCGGGTCCTCGACTGGGACGTCGAGGTGCTGCTCAACAACGCCGGTGTCTGTGAGGGCGGCTCGACCGTGGACATCCCGGCCGAACGCCTCCGCCGCCAGTTCGAAGTCAACGTCATCGGCCCGGTCCTGCTCACCCAGCCCCTCGCCAAGCGGATGGCCGAGCGCCGCAGCGGCCGGATCGTCTTCATGTCGTCGGTCGCCGGGCTCACCGTCGACCCCTTCACCGGCGCCTACGCGGCGTCGAAGCACGCGGTCGAGGCGTTCGCGGACGCGCTCGACCAGGAACTGGCCGAGTTCGGCGTCACGGTCGCCACGATCAACCCGGGCCCCTTCCTCACCGGCTTCAACGACACCATGTTCGAGACCTGGAAGGAGTGGCGCGACGACCCCGCCGAGCGCCTCTTCGACTACGCCCAGCTCGCCTTCCCCCACGAGCAGTACGACCCGGAGCCGGTCTACGACACCACGGTCCGGGTCCTCCTCGGCGAGGACCGGCGCTACCGCCACCTCCTCCCCGCCGAGACGGAGCCCCAGGCCCGCGACCAGGTCGCCGCACAGTGGAACCGCGAACTGAACGACGGCCACCGCCCCGCCCTCGTCCAGAAGGCGTACGACATCACGCCGGGGACCTCCGTGCGGCAGGCCTGACGGGGGCGGGAGCGGGGACACCCACCCGCCGGCCCGGTCCCCCGCCGGGCCGGTCCCCCGCCGGGCCGGTCTCCCGCCGCGTCCGGGGTCCGCCCGGTCTACGCCACCCACGTGTACCGCCGCTCGGGGCGTCCGGTGCCGCCGTACCGCAGGGCCACCCGGACCCGTCCCGTCCCGGCGAAGAACTCCAGGTAGCGGCGGGCGCTGACCCGGGACAGCTCGCCCGCGCCCGCGCACTCGGCGGCCGACAGTCCCGCCGGATGGTCCCGCAGCGTCCGCTCGACCAGCTCCGCCGTGTGGGCCGCCAGACCCTTGGGGAGCTCCCGCGAGCCCGGCGGGCGCGTGCCGAAGAGCTGGTCGACGTCCTCCTGCCGGGCGACGTCCAGCGCGCCGAGCCGGGAGCGGACGGCCGCCACATGGCGCAACTGTTCCTTCAGGGCCGCTTGGTGAAAGGGCTTGAGCAGGTAGTGGTGCGCCCCGGCTCGCAGCGCCGAGCGGACGGTCGCCCCGTCCCGCGCCGCCGTGATGAACAGCGCGTCGACCCCGGGGCCAGAGGCCGGTTCGCGCTCCTCGGCCGCGCGCAGTTCACGCAGGACGGTGATGCCGTCCATGTCGGGCAGGTAGACGTCGAGCAGCAACAAATCCGGGCGCAGCCGCTCGGCGGCGCGCAGCGCGTCCTCCCCGGTGTGGGCCACGCCGACGACCGAGCAGTCCTCCGTCGCGGCCACCTGCCGGCTGTGCAGTTTCGCCACCATGAAGTCGTCGTCGACCACCAGCACCCTGAGCATCGCGCCAGCGTAGGCCGCGACCACAACGACCACAACGTCCGTTGATTCCGGAAGGGCGACAGCTCGTTAACACGCGGGCAACATGTGGGCCACCTCGCCGCTTCGCCCGTCACGAAGCGGACTTGAGCCTCCTCACCGAAACCCGCCGAACCCGTGGGCGCTGCCCAGGGTTCCCCGTACTCGACCGACAGGTGGTGGCACACGTGCGTCTGCGCACACCCCTCGCCCTGCTCGGGGCCGCGCTGCTGGTGCTCGCGGGGCCGCCGCTGCTCACCCAGGGCAGCGGCGCCGACACCGGCACCCACATCCCCGGACTCCGCTTCATGGTTCCCAACACCCCCGGCGGGGGATACGACATCACCGCCCGCACCCTGGCCAAGGACACCGAGGACGCGGAACTCACCCACAACATCGAGGTGTTCAACCTTCCCGGCGCCGGCGGCACCGTGGGCCTCAGCCGGCTCGTCTCCGAGCACGGCAACGGAAAGCTCGCGATGTCCATGGGGCTGGGTGTCGTGGGCGCGGCCCGCTCCAACCACTCCCCCAAGACCCTCGCCGACACCACGCCCATCGCCCGGCTCACCGAGGAGCCGAACGTGGTGGTCGTCGCGAAGAACTCCCCGTACAAGACGATCGACCAGCTCATCGACGCCTGGAAGAAGGATCCGGGGAAGGTCTCCGTCGGCGGCGGCTCGGCGCCCGGCGGACCCGACCACCTCGCGCCGATGCAGATGGCGCAGGCGGCGAAGATCGCGCCCAAGGACGTCAACTACGTGCCCTTCGACGGCGGCGGGGAACTCCTCGCCTCGATCCTGGGCAACAAGATCGGCTTCGGGGTCTCCGGGGTCGGCGAGTACCTCGACCAGATCAACTCCGGCGAGCTGCGGCTGCTCGCCGTCACCGGCCCCGAGCGCGCCAAGGGCCTGGACGCGCCGACCCTCCAGGAGGCCGGCTACGACGTCGACTTCACCAACTGGCGCGGTGTCGTGGCCCCGCCGGGCCTCTCGGCGGCCGAACGCGCCAAACTCGTCGGGCTGATGGAGGCGCTTCACGACTCGCCCCAGTGGCGCGACTCGATGAAGAAGAACGGCTGGGACGACGCCTTCCTGACCGGCGACGCCTTCGGCGACTTCCTCGCCGCCGAGGACAAGCGGGTCGTCGACGTACTGAAGGAGCTGGGGCTGTGACGACCGGAGCCACCCCCGAGCCCGCGCCCGAAAGCGTGTCCCAGGAGAGCGGTCAGCCCGCCCCCTCGGGGCGCCGCGCCTGGCTGCGAGACCATTCCGAGCTCGGCGTCAGCGTGCTGCTGCTCGCTCTCGGCGTCCTCGTCCTCACCGACGCCCTCACCATGGCCGTCGACATCTCCCAGCGCGGACCCGTCGGCCCGAAGACGGTGCCCGTCGTGATCGGCGTCGGCCTGCTCGTCGTCGCGCTGCTCCTCGCCGTGGACGTCCTGCGCGGCGGCCGCGGCGAGGCCGAGGGAGGCGAGGACGTCGACCTCGGCGAACCGGCCGACCTGCGTACCGTCCTCCTGCTCGTCGGCGTCTTCCTGGCGACCGCCGTCCTCATCGAGCCGCTGGGCTTCCCCGTCTCCGGGGCGCTGCTGTTCTGGGGGACCGCCTTCGCCCTCGGCAGCCGCCGCGTCGACCGGGACCCGCTGATCGCCGCCGTCCTCTCGCTGTTCACCTACGTCGTCTTCAACAACCTGCTCGGTGTGCCGCTACCCGGCGGACCACTGATGGGAGTGCTGTGACATGAACGCCTTCACCTCCCTGATGGACGGCTTCGGCACCGCCCTCACCCCGCTCAACCTGCTCTGGGCCGCCGTCGGCGTCCTGCTCGGCACCGCCATCGGGGTCCTGCCGGGCATCGGCCCGGCGATGGCCGTGGCCCTGCTGCTGCCCGTCACCTACGGCCTCGACCCCACCGGCGCCTTCATCATGTTCGCCGGTATCTACTACGGCGCGATGTTCGGCGGTTCGACCACGTCCATCCTGCTCAACACGCCCGGCGAGTCCGCCGCCGTCGTCGCCGCCATGGAGGGCAACCCCATGGCCAAGGCGGGCCGGGGCTCCCAGGCGCTCGCGGCCGCCGCCATCGGCCACTTCGCGGGCGGCATGATCGGGACGGTCCTGCTGGTCGCGCTCGCCCCGACCGTGGCGAGCCTCGCCGTCGACATCGGCGCCCCCGACTATCTGGCGATCATGGTGCTGGCCTTCATCGCCGTCACCTCCGTCCTCGGCTCCTCGCGCGTGCGCGGCCTCGCCTCGCTCCTCATCGGCCTCACCATCGGCCTGGTCGGCCTCGACCAGATGACGGGTCAGCAGCGCCTGACCTTCGGTTCGCTGCAACTGGCCGACGGGGTCGACGTGGTCATCGTCGCGGTCGGGCTCTTCGCCATCGGCGAGGCCCTCTGGGTCGCCGCCCACCTGCGACGCACCAGCGCCGAGGCCATCCCGGTCGGCCGCCCCTGGCTCGGCCGCGACGACCTCAAGCGCACCTGGAAGCCGTGGCTGCGCGGACCGTTCATCGGTTTCCCGTTCGGCGCGATCCCAGCCGGCGGCGCGGAGATCCCCACCTTCCTCTCGTACGTCTCCGAGAAGCGACTCTCCAAGCACAAGGACGAGTGGGGCAAGGGCGCCATCGAAGGGGTGGCGGGCCCTGAGTCGGCCGCCTCCGCCTCCGCCGCGGGCACCCTCGTCTCCATGCTGACGCTGGGACTGCCCACCACCGCCGTCGCCGCCGTCATGCTCGCCGCCTTCCAGCAGTACGGCATCCAGCCGGGCCCGCTGCTCTTCGAGCGCGAACCCGAGCTGGTGTGGGGCCTGATCGCCTCGCTCTTCGTCGGCATGGTCCTGCTGCTCGCCCTGAACCTGCCGCTGGCCCCGGTCTGGGCCAAGCTGCTGCGGATCCCGCGTCCCTACCTCTACGCGGGCATCCTCTTCTTCGCGGCGGTCGGCGCCTACGCGGTCGGCGGCGAGTCGATCGACCTGGTGATCCTGCTGGTCATCGGCCTGATCGGCTTCGGCATGCGGCGGTACGGACTGCCGGTCCTGCCCGCCGTCATCGGCGTCATCCTCGGCCCGGCCGCCGAGCAGCAGATGCGCCGCGCCCTGCAGATCAGCGACGGCAGCGTCAGCGGCCTGGTCAACACCCCGTTCTCCGTCACCGTCTACGCCCTGATCCTCCTGATCCTCGCCTGGCCCCTGCTCCGCAAGCTCCTCCCCACCCGCCCCCGCGCCTCGGTCCGCCAGGACTGATCCGCACCCGCCTCCACGCGAAGCGGCCCGCCCCGGTGGCAACACCGGCGCGGGCCGTTTCTCGCCGACTCCGCGCAGTGCGGCACGGGTCCGGCGCGGTCCGCCCAGCCCGCCCTGCCGACCGGCCCGGCGAACTCGGCGAGGCGAGGCCGGGCGGGGGTCCTCGGCGAAGCCGACGGCCCCCTCTCGGCCCTCGCCCCGGCGGCGCATCAGCTCCACGTACCCCTGCCGCGGATCGACGGCGCGGGCCACGAGCCGTGGCTGGAACGGCCCGGGGCCACCCGCGCGCACCTTCGGCGCTTCGTGCGGGGCACGGCGGGCCGGCAGGCCCCGCACCCTGTACGCCGACCTCTCCCGTGCCGGGTCAGGGTGGTCGCGTCAGGTGTTCCGCCAGGCCGCAGGCCCGGCCTTCCCTTGGAGGAAGGTACGAGGATCGTGGCGCGTCCGGTGGCCGCTTTCAGGTCTTTGACGCCTGGCTGACTCCGCTCCCGCGCATGTGTACTCCTCGTACACGGTGCAACGACGCAAGGCGAGTCGCAGCGCACCGGGGACGGACGCCGTGGTTCTCCTCCGGCCTGCCGCGAGGCGAGCGCTCACCGTCGGGGCGCGGCGCGCGGACGCGACGCCGGTCCCTGGCGGTACCGAGGGTGACGGCCGCGTCCGGTACGGGCCACTGCCGGCCCACCGCGCCGGCCGCTCTTGTCGAACGTGTCGAACCAGGGGGGAACCTTGACGGGGACGCTGTCCGGTCGCGACACCGGGATCGCATGGCCCGGTCCGTACGCCTGCCGCGCGGGTGACCGGAACCCCCGGCTCCACCCGCGGGTCCCCGGCGGCCGGCCGCGCCACGCGTCGGAGCGGCGGCCATGAGCGAGCTGCCCGGACGCACGGACGTCCTCGTGACCGGCGGCGGGGTGATCGGCACCTCCATCGCCGGCCGGCTCGCCGACACCGGCGCCTCCCCCGTCCTGCTGGAGCGCGGCACCCTCGGCCGGGGCCTGCGCCAGGCCCCCGCCGCGGCGGAGGTCGTCCGCGACCTCGTGGCACTTCCTCCTCCGACGCCGCGGGCGAACCCCTCGCCCCGCGCCCCGACCGACACCCTGAACCGCCTCCCCGGCACCGAGACCGACCACCGCATGCCCGGCAACTACCTCGTCACCAAGACGGAGGACCCTCGATGACCCAGACCTCCCCCGCCCGCACCCGCCAGCGGCTCGAAGACGCCATCACCGGCGGCATCGGCGACAGCCCGCTGCGCCCCGACAGCACCCTGAAGGTCACCGGGGAGTACGCCTACTCCTCCGACCTGTGGGCCGAGGACATGCTCTGGGGCGCCACCCTGCGCAGCCCCCACCCGTACGCCCGGATCAACTCCGTCGACATCGGCGAGGCGCTCAAGCAGCCCGGCGTGTACGCGGTCCTCACCCACAAGGACGTCCCCGGCGAGAACGTCTACGGCCTGAAGGTCTCCGACACCCCCGTCCTTGCCGAGGACGTCGTCCGCTACCAGGGCGAGCCCGTCGCCCTGGTAGCCGCCGACCACCCCGAGACCGCCCGCCGCGCCCTGGCGAAGATCGTCGTCGACTACGAGGTCCTGGAACCCGTCACCGACCCCGAGCGCGCCGCGCACGACGACACCCTCCCCAAGCTGCACCCGGAGGGGAACATCGTCCGCTACCAGCCCATCGTCCAGGGCGACCCCGAGGCCGAGGCCGACGTCGTGGTCTGCGACGTGTACACCATGGGCATGCAGGACCAGGCCTTCCTAGGCCCCGAGTCGGGCCTGGCGATACCCGCCGAGGACGGCGGCGTCGACCTGTTCCTCGCCACCCAGTGGCTCCACGTCGACCAGAAGCAGACCGCCCGCGCCATCGGCCTCCCCCTCGACAAGGTCCGCTTCACCATGTCCGGCGTCGGCGGCGCCTTCGGCGGCCGCGAGGACCTCTCCATGCAGATCCACTGCTGCATGCTCGCCCTGCACACCGGCAAGCCGGTGAAGATGGTCTACAACCGGCTGGAGTCCTTCTACGGCCACGTCCACCGCCACCCCGCGAAGATGTACTACGAGCACGGCGCCACCAAGGACGGCAAGCTCGTCTACGTCAAGGCGAGGATGTACTTCGACGGCGGCGCGTACGCCTCCAAGACGCCCGTCGTCGTCTCCAACGCCACCTCGCTCGGCACCGGCCCCTACGTGGTGCCCAACGTCAAGATCGAGGGCTGGGGCCTCTACACCAACAACCCGCCCTGCGGCGCCATGCGCGGCCTCGGCGCCGTGCAGCCGGCCTTCGCCTACGAACTCCAGATGGACAAGCTCGCCGGGGCCCTGGGCATGGACCCGGTGCGGCTGCGCCGGCTCAACGCCGTGGAGGAGGGTTCGGCGCTGCACACGGGGCAGGTCCTCGACTCCCCCGCCCCGGTCGCCGAACTCCTCGAACGCCTGGAGAAGATGCCGCTGCCGCCGCAGGAGCCGGCCGGACCCCGGGACGTGCGCACCCTGCCCGGCGGGCTGTCCAACACCTCCCACGGCGAAGGCGTCGTCCGGGGCGTCGGCTACAGCGTGATCATCAAGAACGTCTCCTACGCGGAGGGCGTGGACGACTACTCCACCGCCCGCGTGCGCCTGGAGGTGATCGGCGGCGCCCCGGTCGCCCTGGTCCACACCGCGGCGGCCGAGGTCGGGCAGGGCCTGATCACCGTGCACCAGCAGATCGCCCGCAGCGAGCTGGGCGTGGAGCGGGTGACCATCCACCCCGCGGACACCAACGTCGGTGACGCCGGGTCCAGTTCGGCCTCGCGCCAGACCTACATCACCGGTGGCGCGGTGCGTAACGCCTGTGAGGCCGTGCGGCAGGTGGTCTTCGACCGGGTCGCCCGGCGGTTCGGCGAGGACCCGGCCCTCCTCTCCCTCTCCGGAGGCAAGGTCGTCTCCGCCACCGGCTTCGTCACCGACCTGGCGGACGTCCTGGGCGACGACGCGATCGAGGAGACCCGCGAGTACCACCACCTGCGCACCTACAAGATGGACCCGGTCACCGGGCAGAGCCGGCGCGTCCACGTCCAGCACGCCTACGCCGCGCACCGCGCCGTCGTGGAGGTCGACACCGAGCTCGGCCTGGTCAAGGTCATCCAGCTCGACTGCGCCCAGGACGTCGGCAAAGCCGTCAACCCGGACGCCGTGGTCGGGCAGATCCAGGGCGGGTCGACCCAGGGGCTCGGCCTGGCCGTCATGGAGGAGATCAAGGTCAAGGACGGGAAGATCCGCAACCCCTCCTTCACCGACTACCTGATCCCCACCATCCTCGACACCCCGCCCATGCGGATCGACGTGATCGAGCGGGCCGACCCGCACTCTCCTTACGGCGTACGCGGTGTCGGCGAGCCGCCCACCATCTCGGCCACCCCCGCCGTCGTCAACGCCATCCGCAACGCCACCGGCCTGAACCTCACCCACACGCCGGTCTCGCCGGAGCAGCTCTGCGGCTCCTGACCCTGCCTCACCTCTCCCATCGCTAGACCCCCGAAGGAAGACGCATGACCACCCACGCCAAGGAAGAAAGCCTCCAGGACCTCGAGCGCGCCTGGATGGAGCAGGCGATCGCGCTGGCCACCGCCAGCGCGGCCGGCGGCGGCGGCCCGTTCGGCGCCCTGATCGCCAAGGACGGCGAGGTCGTCGCCACCGGCAACAACCAGGTCACCGCCACCCTGGACCCCTCCGCGCACGCCGAGGTCACCGCGATACGCGCCGCCGGCAAGGCGCTGAACACCTTCTCTTTCGAAGGCTGCGTCCTGATCACCTCCTGCGAGCCGTGCCCGATGTGCCTCTCCACCGCCCTGTGGGCCCGCGTCGACCGGCTCGTGTACTCCGCCGACCGGCACGACGCCGCGGTGGGCGGCTTCGACGACCGCAAGTTCTACGACCTGTTCGACAAGAAGCCCCACGCGTCGTGGCCCCTGGAGGTCGAGCATCTCGACCTGCCCCACCGCACCCAGCCGTTCGACACCTGGCTGGCGAAGGCCGACCGCGTCGCCTACTGACAGAGGAAGCGCGGGGCCGGGCACCCAGGGCGTCAACGGGTGCCCGGCCCCGCCGCGCCACTCGGCCCTCCCCGCTGAACCCCAGCGGCGCCGCGTCGTCCGCGGCCACGACGCGGACGCTGTCGTCGGCGCGCAACGAGGTGGCCGCGGCCCGCGCGGGGCCCGTATCCCGAGGACCGCTGACTGTCGACCGCCGCTCAACACCGTGGCGTACGGGGCATCGCGCCGTGCCGGAGGCAGAACGGTCAGGTCTCCGTGGTGATCCGCCCCGCCGGCGGTCCCGCCCCCCGGCTCAGCCCACCAGATCCGGCGCCCGCAGCATCTCGGGCGGGATGCCCCAGGCGTCCACGAGGTCCCCGGCGAGCGGGCGGACCTTGCGGCAGAGGGCGTTCACCTCGCGGCTGATCGCCTTGGAGCGCTGGACGGTCAGCCGGCCGTGCTCCATGAACCAGGCACGGTCCGCCTCGAGGGCGGAGAGGGCGAACAGGTCGCAGAGCAGGCCCAGCGCGACCTTGTTGCCGCCCTCGGGCATGGCGCGCACCTTGTCGACGAAGGCCTCCAGCACCAGCCGCTCGACGTGGGCGCGGGCGACCGCGATGACGTGGTCCTGCACCTGGGAGAAGACGACGCCGGGGTCGCGCTTCTGGTCGACGCCGCGCTTGAGCCGCCGGGCGACTCCGGCGAGCATGTGCTCCTCGCGGTAGCGGACCATGGCGAGCTGGTACTCCGAGTCGAGCAGCCCGGCTTCCTGGTCCCACTCGTCGCCGCCGGGCAGCAGGTCGCGGACCCGCTCCAGCAGCTTGTGGGCCGACGTCTTCTCTATGACCGTCTCGACGGCGAGGCTGGTGACGTACCGGACCATGCCGAGCTGGTCCAGGTCCTCGAACTCGCTGGCGTAGTCGGTGAGCAGGCCCTTGGCGACGAGCTGGAGCAGGACGTGGTTGTCGCCCTCGAAGGTGGTGAAGATGTCGCTGTCGCTCTTGAGGGCGGCGAACCGGTTGACGGCGAGGTAACCCGCGCCGCCGCACGCCTCGCGGCACTCCTGGATCACCCGGGTGGCGTGCCAGGTGCCGAACGCCTTGGTCCCGGCGGCCCGCGACTCCAACCGGCGCCGCGCGTGCTCGTCGTCCCTGATGCCGGAGAAGACCTCGTGGAGGTCGCCCCGCACGACGTCCTGCGCGAAGTGCAGCGCGTACGTCTGGGCGATGAGCGGCAGCAGCCGGCGCTGGTGGAGGCCGTAGTCGAGGAGCAGCTGCTCCCCGGACTCCGAGGCCGCCTCGAACTGCCGGCGGCGCAGGGCGTACTTCGTGGCGATCGTCAGGGCGACCTTGGCGGCGTTGACCCCGGCGCCGCCGACGCTGACCCGGCCCTGCACCAGCGTGCCGAGCATGGTGAAGAAGCGCCGGTTGGGGTTGTCGATCGGGCTCTCGTAGACGCCTTCGGGGGTGACGTCGGCGAACCGGTTGAGCAGCGCCTCGCGCGGCACGCGCACCTCGTCGAACCAGATACGGCCGTTGTCCACGCCGTTGAGACCCATCTTGCGGCCGTCGTCCTCGATCCGGACGCCGGGCGCCACCTCGCCGCTGGCCCGGAGGGGCACGACGAAGGCGTGCACCCCCTCGGAGTTGCCGCCGACCTCCAACTGGGCGAAGACGACGGCCAGCTCACCGTGGCGGGCGGCGTTGCCGATGTAGTCCTTGCGGGCCTGGTCGTCGGGGGTGGTGAGGACGAACTCCTGGCTCGCCGGGTCGTAGCGCGCGACGGTGCCGAGCGCCTGGACGTTGGAGCCGTGCCCGGTCTCGGTCATCGCGAAGCATCCCATCAGCTTCCCGGTGATCAGGTCCGGCAGGTAGGCGTCGTGGTGGCGCCGGGTGCCCAGCTGCTGGAGGGCGCCGCCGAAGAGCCCGAACTGCACGCCGACCTTGACCAGCACCGAGAGGTCGCCGTAGGCCAGCGTCTCGAACGCGGCGATGGAGGCGCCGATGTCGCCGCCCCCGCCGTACTCGTCCGGGAAGCCCATGCCGGTCTGGCCCGTCGCGGCCATCTCGACCACCAGCTCCCGCACCCGCTCGCGGAAGGCGTCGACGTCCAGCTCCTCGGCCTCCTCCAGGACGGAGGCGTACGCCGCCAGGTTGGTCCGGACGAGGTCGCGGATCTCGGCGTACTCGCCGTCGAGCACTTCGGTCAGCGCACGGACGTCGATCTCGGGTTGCGTGTACCCGCTCGTGGCGGTGGAAGCGTCGTCGGTGGCCATGCCACTCCGCTACCCCGCCCAGGGGTGATCAAGCGGGGCCGATCGGGCGACCGGCGGGGTACGACCGCGAGGCGTCGCCGCAGCCGCCGTCGCGGCGGCCGACCGCGACGTCCGCCACCCCCGCACGAGAGGTTCCCCCCGCCCGAAGGCGGATGTTCACTGAAGGTTCGCGCCGACGTCCCACCGCCTCGCCCCACCCCCACCAGAGTGGCGCCCGGGCGCCCACGCCCCGCCCGCCCCGGTAACGGCCAGCAGGAGGATCGATGTCCCCCACCCCCGAACGTCCGCACCACTCCCCCGGCGCCACAGGCGTCCCCCGCCGACGCCTGCTGACCGGCTCCCTGGCCGCCGCCACCGCGGCCCTGACCCTGCCGGCCGGGGCCGCGTACGCGGCCCCGGCGTTCACCCGCTCGGGGCGCCCGGCCGCCCGGTGGGGCGTCCAGGCCGGTGACGTGGGCGCGGACGGGGGGCTGGTGTGGGTGCGGTCCGACCGCCCGGCCCGCATGGTGGTCGAGGCCTCGGCCACCGAGTCGTTCCGCCGCCCCCGGCGCTTCCCGGGCCCCCTGCTCGGCCCGGGCACCGACTTCACCGGCACCGCCCGCCTGCGCGGACTGCCGTCCGGGCAGCAGATCCACTACCGCGTCCTGCTCGCCGATCCCGACGACCCGCGGCGCGGCGGCGAACCGGTCACCGGAAGCTTCCGTACCACCTCGCCGCGCCGCCGCGACGTGCGGTTCACCTGGTCCGGGGACATCGCGGGCCAGGGCTGGGGCATCAACCCGGACCGCGGCGGCTACCGGGTCTTCGACGAGATGGGCGCCCTGGACCCGGACTTCTTCCTGTGCAGCGGCGACACCGTCTACGCCGACAACCCGGTCGAGCCCCGGGTCACCCTCCCCGACGGCCGCGTCTGGCGGAACACCACAACCGAGGAGAAGGCGAAGGTCGCCGAGAGCCTGGACGAGTTCCGGGGCAACTTCCGCTACAACCTGCTGGACGCGCCGCTGCGGCGGTTCAACGCGCGGGTCCCGTGGATCGTGCAGTGGGACGACCACGAGGTGCACAACAACTGGTACCCGGGCCAGCTCCTTGACGACGACCGCTACACCGAGAAGCGCGCCGACGTGCTGGCCGCCCGCGCCCTGCGGGCCTTCGGCGAGTACTTCCCCCTCTCCACGCTGCCCGCGCGCACCGCCGACCGGGCGGGCCGGGTCTACCGGGTACTGCGCCACGGGCCGTTGCTCGACGTCTTCGTGCTGGACATGCGCAGCCACCGGCGGCCCAACTCGCCCGGCCGGGAGGCCGACGACACGGTGGGCATCCTCGGTGCCGAGCAGCTGGCCTGGCTCAAGCGGGAGCTGTCCCGGTCGCGCGCGACGTGGAAGGTGATCGCCTCCGACATGCCGCTGGGCCTGGTCGTCCTCGACGCCGACCAGCACGTGGAGGCCGTGGCGCAGGGCGACCCGGGGGCGCCGCTGGGCCGGGAGCTGCAGATCGCGGAGTTGCTGCGGCACATCAAGCACCGGCGGATCACCGGCACCCTCTGGCTCACCGCCGACGTGCACTACACCTCGGCCCAGCACTACCGGCCCGAGCGGGCGGCCTTCCGGGACTTCGCGCCGTTCTGGGAGTTCGTCTCGGGGCCGCTGGCGGCCGGAGGCTTCCCGGCGGTGGGGCTGGACGCGACCTTCGGGCCCGACCAGGTCTTCGTCCAGGCGCCCGACCGCGCCAACGTCTCCCCGGCCGAGTCACCGCAGTACTTCGGCGCCGTCGACATCGACGCGCAGAGCGGGGAGCTGACGGTGCGGCTGCGCGCGGAGGGCGGCCGGACGCTCTTCACGAAGACGCTCCAGCCGGGACTGGTCGGCCAGTGAGAGAGCCGGAGGGGCCTGGCACCCGGCCTCCCGCACCCGCCCCGACCTGCGGGAAGGCCGTAAGCGGGGCGTGGGCCGGGCCTGCGGCGGGGCGGTCGGCGCAGTCCCGGCGAAAGCGGCGGAAGGGCACTTAACCAGTCGGTCACAACACGTTCGTGATCAGGCAACACCGCTCCTCCACAGTGGAGCCATGACGATGGAGACGACTGACACGGCATCCGCGACCGAGACGGGGAAGGGGGCGGGCCAGGCGGCGCCCGGGAAGGGCACGGCGCGGATCCTCCCCCGCTGGGCCCGACGCGCCCGGCGCCGCGCGCCCGCCCCGGGCACCCACCACTGGCGGCGCGACCTGGTGGAGCTGGCCGGGCTGTTCACGGCGGTGGCGGTGGCGGACGCCATCGCCAAGACCGTGGTCAACGGTCCCCGGGGGCCGGTGATGCTGCTCGCCTCGGCCGTCGCCCTGCTGGTCACGGCCGGGGTGCACTGCTGGTGGGCGCGGCGCCATCCGCACGTGCCTCCCCCGGCGGATACCGGGCCCGGCACGGGCACCGGGACCGGCCTGCCGGCCGCCGCCGACGGGGCGCCGGGCGCGACCACGTTGTGGCGGATGCGGACGACCGTGCGCGACGAGCCCGGCTCGCTGGCGCAGCTCTGCGTGGCGCTGGCCCACCGCCGGGTCGACATCCTGAGCCTCCAGACGCATCCGCTGACCGAGGGGACGGTCGACGAGTTCCTGCTGCGGGCCCCCGAGGGGCTGGCCGCCGCGACACTGACCCGTACGGTCGCGGGGGCGGGCGGCAGCGGCACCTGGATCGAGCGGGCCGACGCCCACGACCTGGTCGACGCCCCGACGCGGGTCCTCGGCCTCGCCACCCGTACCGCGCTGGACCCGGCCGAGCTGCCGCTGGCCCTGCGCCAGCTGCTGGGCCGCTGCACGATCCGCTCGGTGCCCGCGGCCCGGGCGGCCCAGGACGGGCAGGCGGTGCCGGTGGAGGGCGTACTCGACGGGACGGTGCTGCGGCTGCGCGCCCCCGCCGACGGGGTGATCACCATCGAGCGGCCCCATCTGCCGTTCACACCGACCGAGTTCGCGCGGGCGCGGGCACTGGTGGAGCTGGACAGCAGGCTGGGGGCGCGGCTGCCGCGCGCCCGGCACGTGATGAGGCTCGACCGGGGCGAGGCGGTGACGGTGCAGCGCGCCGACGCCGAGGACCTGCCCGCGGCCCGCGCCCTGCACGAGCGGTGCTCGCCCGAGACGCTGGCCAAGCGCTACCACGGCCCGGCCCGGGACGCCGACCGCTACCTCGACCACCTGCTGAGCCCCCGGTTCGGCCGGACGCTGGCCGCTCGGGACGCGGAGGGCCGCATCGTGGCCCTCGGGCACCTGCTGTGGGACGGCGACGAGACGGAGATCGCGCTGCTGGTGGAGGACGCCTGGCAGCGCCGGGGCATCGGCGGCGAGCTCCTCGGCCGGCTGGTCGCGATGGCCGTGGAGGCGGGCGGTGAGAGCGTCTACGCGGTGACGCAGGCGTCGAACACCGCGATGGTCGCCGCGATGCGCGGCCTCGGGCTCCCCCTCGACTACCAGATCGAGGAGGGCACCCTGGTCGTCACCGCCCGCCTGGACGTCACTCCGGTGTGCTCCCGGCCCCCGTACGACCTGCGGTCCGGGGACGCGCGTCCGTCGCACTGACCTCCGTGCCCGCACCGGCTCCGCCTCCGGCCTGAGCGCCGAGGGCGGAGTCGAGGTCGTTCCAGAGGTCGTCGGCGTCCTCCAGACCGACCGAGAGGCGCAGCAGCCGGTCGCTGACGCCGTGGGCGTGCCGGTCGTGGGCGTCGACCACGCGGTGGCTGATGGAGGCGGGGTGCTGGATGAGGGTGTCGACGCTGCCGAGGCTGACGGCGGGGGTGATCAGCCGTACGCCGGCGATCACCTGGTGCGGGTCGTCCGCGGTCTCGAAGGCGATCATGGCGCCGCCGACGGCCGGGTAGTGGACGCGGGTGACCCGGGGGTCGGTGCGGAGCCGTTCGACCAGCTGGGCGGCGGTGGCGGAGGCGGCCCGCATCCGGACCGGCAGCGTGGCCAGGCCGCGCAGCAGCAGGTATCCGGCGAGCGGGTGGAGGACGCCGCCGGTGGTGAAGCGGACCTGGCGCAGGGTGCGGGCGAACTCCTCGTCGCAGGCGACGACGCCGCCGAGCACGTCGCCGTGGCCGCCGAGGTACTTGGTGGCGCTGTGCAGCACGACGCGGGCGCCGGACTCGGCGGGCCGCTGGAGGACGGGGGTGGCGAAGGTGTTGTCGGCCAGCAGCGGCACCGTGCCGCAGGCGTGGGCGACGGCGCGCAGGTCGATCTCGGCGAGGGTGGGGTTGGCTGGGGTCTCCACGAGGACCAGGCCGGTGTCGGGGCGGATGGCGTCGGCGATGCCCGCCGGGTCGACCCAGGTGACCTCGGTGCCGAGCAGCCCGGTGTTGAGCAGGTGGTCGCTGCATCCGTAGAGGGGGCGGACGGCGACGACGTGGCGCAGGCCGAGGGAGGCGCGGGCCAGCAGGACCGCGGTGAGGGCGGCCATGCCGCTGGCGAAGGCGACGGCGGACTCGGTGCCCTCCAGCTTGGCGAGGGCGGTCTCGAAACGGCCGACGGTGGGGTTGCCGAGGCGGGCGTAGACGGGCGGCCCTTCGAGTTCGGCGCCGGTGGCGGCGAAGGCGTCGAGCCGGGCGGCCTCGGCGCGGCTGTCGTACGACGGGTAGGTGGTGGAGAGGTCGAGCGGCGGCGCGTGCAGTCCGAGGGCGGCGAGGTCGTCGCGGCCCGCGTGGACGGCTTCGGTGGCCAGGGCCCGGGGCGCGGGCTGCGGCGTTGCGGGGGTGTGCGCGGCGTCGGTGGTCATGGGGCGAGGGTGCCGGGCTGTCCGACGTCGACGGCCAAGTGCCGTGCTACGTTCGCCGGATGACCGATTCTGTCGTACTGGACACGGTGGATCTGCGGATTCTGCGGCTGTTGCAGAACGACGCCCGGGCGACCTACCGCGAGCTGGCCGAGGCGACGGGGGTGGCCGCCTCGACCTGTCTGGACCGGGTGGCGCGGCTGCGCAGGTCCGGGGTGATCCTCGGGCACCGGCTGGAGCTGGACCCGGCGAAGCTGGGGCGCGGGCTCCAGGCGCTGCTGTCGGTACAGGTGCGCCCGCACCGGCGGGAGCTGGTGGGGCCGTTCGTGGACCGGATCAGGGCGCTGGCGGAGTCGCGGGCGGTCTTCCACCTGACGGGCCCGGACGACTACCTGGTGCACGTCGCGGTCGCGGACATGACCGACCTCCAGCGGCTGGTGCTGGACGAGTTCACCTCGCGGCGGGAGGTGGCGCGGGTGGAGACCCGGCTGATCTTCCAGCAGTGGGAGTGCGGGCCCATGCTGCCGCCGGGCGCCGCCGAAGGGGCCGCGGGCGGAAGGTAGTGACGCCGGGGGTCCGGGCGTACGAGGATGGGCCCATGTCAGAGTTGAAGAACCCGTTGCCCCGTCAGGTCGCCGACGCCTACGTCGACGACCTCATCGCCCTCGACCCGATCACCGGTACGTACCTCGGAGTGGCGGAGAGCTCCGGGAAGCTGCCCGACTTCTCCCCCGCGGGCCGCCAGGCCGCGGCCGATCTGGCCACCGCGACCCTCGCGAGGCTGGACGAGGCGGAGCGGCGCCCCGGCGGCGACAGCGAGGAGGAGCGCCGCTGCGGGCGGCTGCTGCGGGAGCGGCTGACCGCCGAGCTGGCGGTGCACGAGGCCGACGAGGATCTGCGGGCGGTCAGCAACATCCACTCCCCCGCGCATTCGGTGCGCGAGGTGTTCTCGGTGACCCCGACCGGCACAGAGGAGGAGTGGGCGGCCGTCGCCGAGCGGCTGCGCGCGGTGCCCGCGACGCTGGAGGGGTACCGGCAGTCGCTGGAACTGGGCCTGGAGCGCAAGCTGTACGGCGGTCCGCGGCCGACGGCCACCTTCATCGAGCAGCTGACCGAGTGGGCGGGCGGCGACGGCGAGCCGGGCTGGTTCGAGACTTTCGCGGCGGACGGCCCCGAGGCGCTCCGCGCCGAGCTGGACCAGGCGGCCACCGGGGCGAGCGCGGCGGTGGCGGCGCTGCGGGACTGGATGCGCGAGGTGTACGCGCCGGCCGTCGAGGGACAGCCGGACACCGTGGGCCGGGAGCGCTACCAGCGCTGGTCCCGCTACTTCAACGGCACCGACCTGGACCTGGACGAGGCGTACGCGTACGGCTGGTCGGAGTACCACCGGCTGCTCGATGAGATGCGCGCCGAGGCGCAGAAGGTGCTGCCGGGCGCGGCCACGCCGTGGGAGGCGCTCAAGCACCTGGACGAGCACGGGGCGCACATCGAGGGCGTGGACGAGGTCCGCGACTGGCTCCAGGGGCTGATGGACGAGGCGATCGAGGCGCTGGACGGGACCCACTTCGAGCTGGCGGAGCGGGTGCGCCGGGTCGAGTCGCGGATCGCGCCGCCCGGCGGGGCCGCCGCGCCGTACTACACGGGTCCCTCGGAGGACTTCTCCCGGCCGGGCCGGACCTGGCTGCCGACGATGGGCGAGACCCGCTTCCCGGTCTACGACCTGGTGTCGACCTGGTACCACGAGGGCGTGCCCGGCCACCACCTCCAGCTCGCGCAGTGGACGCACGTCGCGGAGAGCCTCTCGCGCTACCAGGCGACGGTCGGCATGGTCAGCGCCAACTGCGAGGGCTGGGCGCTCTACGCGGAGCGGCTCATGGACGAGCTGGGCTACCTGACCGACGCGGAGCGGCGGCTCGGGTACCTGGACGCGCAGATGATGCGGGCGGCCCGGGTCATCGTCGACATCGGCATGCACCTGGAGCTGACCATCCCGGACGACTCGCCGTTCCACCCGGGCGAGCGGTGGACGCCGGAGCTGGCGCAGGAGTTCTTCGGGCTGCACAGCGGGCGCCCGGCGGAGTTCGTGGAGAGCGAGCTGACCCGCTACCTGTCGATGCCCGGCCAGGCCATCGGCTACAAGCTGGGCGAGCGCGCCTGGCTGCTGGGCCGCGCCAACGCGCGTGCGGCGCACGGTGATTCCTTCGACGCCAAGGCGTGGCACATGGCGGCGCTGTCGCTGGGCTCGCTGGGCCTGGACGACCTGGTGGACGAGCTGTCGAGGCTCTGACACGTACGCGGGTCCGACCGGTACGCGTACGCCCCCGGGGGCCGGGCACTCACGCCTGGCCCCCGGGCGGCCGTCGGCGTCGGCCTCAGCGCCGGAAGCCGCCCTCGGAGTCGATGACCTGGCCGGTGATCCGGCCCACCTCGTCGGTGGCGAGCCAGGAGAGCAGGCGCGCCGGGTCGTCGGGCAGGCCCCGGCGTCCGGCGGGGAAGAGGGCGACGATCCGGTCGTACACCTCGCCGGTGAGGTAACGCGGCCGGGCGGGGCGTCGCCGTCGAGCGCCGCGCGGTGCGGAGGCGCGCTCCGGGTCGGCAGCCGCAGGCGTCCGCGCCGGTGGGGGCGGTCAGCGGGTCGGGGGCGGCGGTGCGTGGGCCGTCGGCCGTCTCGTGGGCGAACCCCTCCCGGACCCAGTACTCGAAGCCGCCGAGCATCTCCTTGACACGGTAGCCGCGTTCGGCCAGGGCGAGGGCGGCGCCGTCGCAGCCGGGGCATCAAGGTCGCGGCCCGCTCGATGCGGCACCTGGAGGAGGTGACCGGGCGGATCGCGGGGCTCGGTGCGGTGACGACCAGCATCGTGTACTCCTCGCCGCTGGCCCGGCGGGCGATCGGCGCCTGACGGTACGGCGGCCCCGACGCGCCCCGGTCGTTCAGCCGCCGGTGCCGTGGACCCGCAGCCGCGAACCGTCGCGTCCCTTGACGACCTCCAGCTGGGTGTGGACGCGGCGCCGCAGGTCGGCGACGTGGCTGACGATGCCGACGCTGCGGTCCCGCTCCCGCAGCGAGTCCAGCACGTCCAGCACGTCGTCCAGGGTCTGGTCGTCCAGGCTGCCGAACCCCTCGTCGATGAAGAGGGTGTCCAGCCGCACCCCGCCCGCCTCGTCGGTGACCACGTCCGCGAGGCCGAGGGCGAGGGCGAGCGAGGCGAAGAAGGTCTCACCGCCGGAGAGGGTGGCGGTGTCCCGCTCGCGGCCCGTCCAGGCGTCCACGACGCGCAGCCCGAGCCCGGACCGGCCGCGTCCGGAGCGGTCGGCGGTGTGGACCAGGGTGTAGCGGCCGCCGGACATGCGGTGCAGGCGCACCGTGGCGGCCGCCGCCACCTGTTCGAGCCGGGCGGCCAGCACGTACGACTCCAGCCGCATCCGGCGCTCGTTCTCCACCGAGGTCCCGGCGGCGAGTGAGGCCAGCCGCGCCACCCGGTCGTACTCCTCGCGCAGCGGGCCGAGGCGGCGGGCCTCGGCGGTGGCCTGCCGGGAGAGGGTGTCGAGCGCGGCGCCGTCCCGGGCGGCCGCCTCCTCGGCGGCGGCCGCGGCGCGCAGGCGCAGGTCGCCGCGGCGGGCACGGTCGTCGGCGGCGTCCGGGCCGGCGGGCTCTCGCCGCGCGGCGTCGGCGGTGGCGGGGTCGGCGAGGGCGGAGCGCACCTCGGCCTCCTCCAGCTGGCGGGCATCGATGAGGTGCTGGAGCTGCCGGTGGCCCGCGTCGTCCAGGACGGCGGCGGCCGCCTGCTCCGGCGTGTCGAAGCCGGCCCGGTAGGCGGCGTCGGCGAGGCGCGCGTCGGCGTCCTTGAGCCGGGCGGCGCTCTCCTCGGCGGCGCGGGCGGCATCGGCGGCCTCGGTGAGCAGCGTGGCCCGCTCCTCCAGCTGGCGGGCGCGCTCGGCGACACCGGAGGCGCCGCCCCGGGCCTGCTCCAGCTCCTCCGCGAGGGCGTCCTGTTCGCGCACCAGGCTGTCGCGGAGGGTGGCGCGGGCGGCGGCCCGGCGCTCGGCCGCGTGGCGGTCGGCGAGACGGCGCTCGTGTTCCTGCTCGGCGGCGTCGAGCCCGCGCCGGACGGCGTGCAGCCTCTCGGCGGCCGCCCGCGCCTCGTCGTGCTCGGCGGTCAGCCGCCGGGTCTCGGCCTCGAGCCCGGCGACGTCGGCGGTGGTGGCGGCGGCCGTCGCGGCGGCCAACTCCTCCCGTACGGCGGCCAGGGCGCGTTCGGCGTCGACGCGGTCGGCGTCGCGCCGGCGGTGGACGGCGAGCGCCGCGTCCTCGGCACGCTGGTCGACGTGGCCCTCGGCGCGGGTGGCGGGGCGCGGGTGGCCGGTGGCTCCGCAGACCTCGCAGGGTTCGCCGTCGGTGAGACGTTCGGCGAGTTCGGCGGCGATGTGGGCGAGGCGGGTCTCCTTCAGCGCCAGCCAGTGCCGCTGGGCGGCGGCGGCCGTCTCGGCGGCGGTGAGCGCGGCGGCGCGGGCCCGGTCGGCGTCGGCGGTGAGCGCGTCACGGCGGCGGGCGGCGGCGAGGCGGTCGCGGGCGGGGCCGAGGAGGGCGGCGAGGCGGTCGGCGCGGGTGGCGGCGTCGCGCGCCTCGGTCTCCTCGCGCTGGAGTGCGGCGCGGGTGGTCTCCCAGCGGCCGAGCCAGTCGGCGGTCTCGGCCAGCAGCGCCTCGTCGGCCTGCTCGTCCTGGTCGACGCCGGCCAGTTCCCCGGCCAGCTCGGCGTGGCGGCGCTCGGCCCGGTGGGCGGCGGCCAGGGCCCCGACCTCCTCGACGGCCGCGCGGGCCAGGGCGGCCAACTGCTGGGCGGAGGCGGTGCGTTCGGCGGGGAGGGCGGCGCGGGCCCGCTCCTCGGCGCGGCGGGTGCGGGCGTGCGCCTGGTCGGCGGCGGTCCTGAGGTCGAGGGCTCCTTCGACGGCGGCGGCCTTGCGGGCCCGGGCGAGCCGGGTGACGTGCTCCTCGTGTTCGCCGGCGGTGGCCTCCAGGCGGGCCTGGCGCCGGTGGAGCTGCTCGGCGTGCCGCTGGAGCCGGTGGAGTTCGCGGGCCTCGTCCAGGGCGCGGCGGGCGGCGGCCTGCTCCTCCTCGGCCGCGGCGAGGGCGAGCCGGGCCACGGTGCGGCGTTCGCGCAGGGTGCTCCGGGCGTTGGCGGCCCAGCCGAGCACCGCGGCGGCGAGACCGGGTTCGCCCGGTTCCGCCTCGGGGGCGGGGACGCCGGTCTCCTCGCCTGCGACCTGCCGCATCCGCTGGAGGGCGGCGAGCAGCACCCGGTCGGCCTCCTGGACGCGGTCGGCCGCGGCTCGGCGCAGTTCGGCGAGGTGGTGTTCGACGGCGGCGAACCGGCGGGTGTCGAAGAGGCGGCCCAGCAGCCGTCCCCGGGCCTCGGCGTCGGCGCGCAGGAACCGGGCGAAGTCCCCCTGGGGCAACAGGACGACCTGGCAGAACTGCTCCTTGCTCATGCCGAGGAGCTGGGTGATCTCCTCGCCGGTCTCCTGGTGGGAGCGGCTGAGGTCGCGCCAGGCGCCGGTGGCCGGGTCGTACTCGCGAAGCCAGGTCTGCGCCTTGTCGAGCGTGGTGCCGGCGCCGCGCTTCTTGGGGCGCTCCCAGGCCGGCTGCCGGGTGACCTCCAGGCGGCGCCCGGCGACGGTCAGGTCGAGGACGACCTCGGCGCGGGCACGGGGGGCGGCGTGGTCGCTGCGCAGTCCGGTGCCCTGGGCGGCGGCGGTGCGCTCGCCGGGCAGGGAGCCGTAGAGGGCGTAGCAGACGGCGTCCAGGACGGAGGTCTTGCCCGCGCCGGTGGGGCCGTGGAGGAGGAAGAGCCCGGCGGCGCTGAGCGCGTCGAAGTCGACCTCGTGGGCGCCGCCGAAGGGGCCGAAGGCGGTGATGCGCAGCCGGTGCAGTCTCATCGGGCGACCTCGCCGAGGTGGTCGGCGGTGCGCACGGCGTCCAGGGCGTCGTGCAGCAGGGTGCGTTCGGCCTCGTCCGGTCCGGCGCCGCCGCGGACGTGGCCGACGAAGTCCTCGGTGATCTGCCGGTCGTCGCGGCCGCTGAGCCGCCGGGCGTAGGAGTCGAGGGGGTCCTCCCCGGTCCGCTCGGGCGCGAAGACGAGGCTGAGGGTGTGCGGGAACCGCTCCTGGAGCCGGGCCATCGGGTCGGCGGGCCGCACGGGGTCGGTGAGCGTCGCCTCGATCCAGGCGTCCTCGTGGGCGGTGTGGCGCTCGTCGGCGAGGAGTTCCTCCAGCGTGCCGCGGAGCCGGGCGAGGGGGCGCTC
Source organism: Streptomyces sp. NPDC058373 (assembly GCF_042723275.1). Classification (NCBI taxonomy): domain Bacteria; kingdom Bacillati; phylum Actinomycetota; class Actinomycetes; order Kitasatosporales; family Streptomycetaceae; genus Streptomyces; species Streptomyces sp. NPDC058373. The sequence goes on from NZ_JBHXJE010000002.1 coordinate 194,402, forward strand.
CACCGGGCAGTCGAGCCGCTCGGCGGCCACCTCGCCGCGGGCGTCCAGGTCGATCAGCCACATGCTCTTGCGGTGGTCGGCCTCGGAGAAGGAGTACGGGAGCGGGGACCCGGCGTAGCGGATGCGCGGGGTGAGGGTCTGGCAGCCGTGCAGGTGGCCGAGGGCGGCGTAGTCGACGCCGTCGAAGACGTCCAGGGGGACGGCGGCGACCCCGCCGACGGTGATGTCGCGCTCACTGTCGCTGGCGGCGGCGCCGGTCACGAAGGCGTGGGCGAGGACGACGGAGCGGGTGCCCGGGGCGCGGTCGGCGAGGTCGGCGCGGACCTGGTCCATGGCCGCGCGCAGCACCGCCTCGTGACCGGCCCGCTCCACGCCGAGAACGTCCTTGACCAGGGCCGGTTCGAGATAGGGCAGGCCGTAGAAGGCGACGTCGCCGTGGCGGTCGGCCAGCACGACGGGGTCGGCGCAGGCGGCGGGCGAGGTCCGCAGGTGGACCCCGGCGCGGCCGATGAGCCCGGCGCCGACGCCGAGGCGGCGGGCGGAGTCGTGGTTGCCGGAGATCATCACGGTGGGGATGCCCGCCTCGGCGAGCCGGTGGAGGGCGGTGTCGAAGAGTTCGACGGCGGCGAGCGGCGGGACCGCCCGGTCGTAGACGTCCCCCGCGACGACCACCACGTCGGCCTCCCGCTCGCGTGCGGTCTGCACGAGGTGGCCGATGAAGTCGGCCTGCGCGCCGAGCATGCTCACCCGGTGGAAGGACCGCCCGAGGTGCCAGTCGGAGGTGTGCAGAATTCTCACCGTACCGCTCCGACCTGCATGTTTCCCCTCATGCTGCCTCCTGTACCAGCACCGGCCCCGCCGCGTCGGCGCCGGTCGGCGTCCACGCCGAGCGGCGTGGCACCTCGTCCGTCACGGGCCTCAGTCTGTCACCCGCGTCCGGGGCGGGACGACGGCGGCCGTGCCGGGCGCCGGGGGCGCGGGGCCAGCCGGCCCCCGGCGCTCCGGGCGAAACACAGCTCCGGGTCGTCGACGCCGTCGGCGCGGAGGAGCCCCACGTCCGCGTGGTAGCTCATCGAGGTCAGCCAGGGCGTGCGGTCGCCCTGCCGGGGCAGCTGGTCGACCGCGCGCCGGATGTAGCCGACGCCGAAGTCGAGGAAGGGCCTGGTCGGCATCGCCGGGTCGGCCACCTCACGTCAGGGTCGTCCGCTCGCCGGTGCCGGGGTGCTCGACGCGCACCGTCCACCGTGCCCGCTCGGTCGGCCAGGACGCGGAGACCACCTTGTGGTGGTACCGCGTGTGGCGGTCCAGGCCGCTCTCGGTCGCGGTCTCCCGCAGGTAGGTGAGGATGCGCGGGGCCGTGGCGATCGCTTCCTCGTCCCGCCACGGCCTGAACGCGTAACCGAAGGTGTGCAGGTCCGAGTCGGACCGGACCCCCGGGTAGCGGAACAGGTCCCATGTGCCGCCGGAGGCGCCCCGGGCCTCCAGGATGGCGAAGCTCTTCGACGGCAGTCCGGTCTTCAGGTAGTGGCCTGCCCCGATGCCGGACACCCCGGCGCCGATGATCAGGACGTCGAGGTGTTCGGCCGGGGGCGGGGCTGAGGCGGCGGACACGGGTAGGGGCTCCTGTCGACGGCGGGACGTCCGACCATGGTCAGGCGCGGGCGGCCGGAGGTCCGGCCACGATGTCCAGTCCCGTTGCGGCGCAGGCGTCGCGGAGGGTCTCCAGGCCGAACGCCTCGACGGGGCCGACGACTCCGGCGGTGGAGATGGGGCGTGTGGCGAGGTGCTGGGCGGCCCAGGCCATGAGTTCGCCGGTGAGGGTGTAGGGGTCGGGCCCTTCGAGGTGGACCTCGGCCGCCGGCGGGTCGCCCGGGGTGCCGGTCGAGGCGACGGCGACGACGTTCGAGCGGATGCGGGCGCGCAGGGCGGCGTCGGGGCCGCCGGGCGGGCCGAGGAGCAGCGGGCGGGTCAGCGCGGCGGTCACCTTTCCGCCTCCCGGCAGGCGCACGGCGGTGTTGGCCAGGGCCGAGAAGAGGGAGACGGGGCGGCTGAGCGCGGGGAACCAGCCGTTGTACACGGTGATGTCCTCGAGGGCGGGGAAGGTCTCCGGCAGGAACAGCACCTCGGTGCCGGAGACGAGGAAGGCGGAGCTGCGGTGGCCGCGGACGGTGAACGGGCGGACGCGGGAGGCGGTGCGTTCGTCCCGCAGCCGGTGCCGGTGCCGGCGGGGCGAGGGCAGCGTCAGGCCGTCGCGCAGGGTGGCGCGGGTGCCCCGGCTGATGCCGCGCCGCAGCGGGCCGGCGGCGAAGTAGCCGATGTCCAGCGCGCGGACGGCGTCGCCGCCTCGGCGGGCGGCGAGGGCTCCGGCGAGGACGCCGGGGACGTAGTCGTAGCCGAAGGCGGGCAGCATCACCGCGCCGGCCTCGCGGGCTCGCCGGTGGTGCCGGTCGTACAGGGTGCGGACGAAGCCGACCTCGCCGGTGGAGTCGATGTAGTGGGCCCCGGCGTCGGCGGCGGCCTGGGCGACGGGGTACCCGAAGCGCTCGAACGGGCCGACCGTGGTGACCAGGACGTCGCCGGGCCGCAGGTGGTTCCGCAGCCCGGCGGGGTCGGCGGCGTCCACCACCAGGTGGTCGAGTCCGCCGTTCCGTGCGGCGAGCGCCTCCAGGGCGGCGGGGTCGCGTCCGGCCACGGTGGGTTCGGCACTCCGGCGGAGCAGGGCGTCGAGGACGAGTCCGCCCGTGTAGCCCGTGGCGCCGAGGAGGATGATGCGGCGGGACATCGGTTGGATGCTCCTTCAGGAGGGGGCGGCACCGCCGGGCGGTGCGTGTCGGTGCGGGACGCGGGGCTGTCCGGGGCGGAGGCGTCCGCCCGACGGCGGGGGCGGCCAGGGTGCGCCAGGGTGCGCCTCGGCCGTCACCTCCGACGCGTTCAGTCCGGTTCGGGCGCAGGGCGGGGCGGGGCGGGTTCGGCGAGGCCGGCGACCATGCGGGCGTAGGCGCCGGCGGCGCGCTCGTCGAGCTCTTCGACCGGGACGCCGGCGCCTCGGGCGTATGCCTCGCGGAAGATGGCGTAGCCCGTCTGCGCCGCGGCGGTCATGACATGGGCGGCCACCGCGTCCGCGTCCTGCGGGAGTGAGCCGTCGGCCCTGTCCCGCTCCAGGCTCTGCAGGGTCCGCCCGAAACGGGGGAACGGGGCGAAGGCGTCGTCGCCGTCGAGCGCCAGCAGGGTTTCGAGTTTGACCAGTTCGGGCTCGGCCAGGCGGTGGCGCAGCATGGCCGTGCGCCGCTCGGTGAACGGCAGTTCCCAGTGTTCGTCCCGGTCGGCCGCCTGACGCTCCACCAGGTCCGCTGCGGCGGCGCGAAGCAGGGCCTGGCGGGAGCCGAAGTACTGGTAGATCTGCCCGTGGTTGACCCCGGCCTCGGCGGCCACCTCGCGCAGGTTGAGACCCGCGAGGACTCCGTCCCGGGCGAGGAGCAGACGCGCGGCGGCCAGCAGGTCCGCCTCGGTCTCCTCGCGGCTGCGCCGTCGGCGGCGCGCCTTGCCGGTCTCGCTCATCCCTCTGCACCTCGTCCGTCTCGGGATCGGCTCTTCTCGTCGCAGGCCCTTGCCGTGCCGCGGGCTCCACCCTATGGTCCCGCTAACAACGTTTCGTTAATAACGAAACGTGAACAGCGCGCGAAGGGTTCCTCATGCCGACACTTCCACTGGCGGGCATACGTGTCCTCGACCTCTCCACCGTGCTCGCCGCGCCGGTCACGGCGACCTTCCTCGGAGGCTTCGGCGCCGAGGTCGTCAAGGTCGAGGACCCGGCCCGGGGCGACTTCACCCGGGGCACGGCGGACGGCGCCCGCTCCGCGTACTGGGCGCGGGAGGCCCGCAACAAGAAGTCGGTGACGCTGGATCTACGGACCGCGGCGGGGCAGCGGATCGTGCGGGAACTCGTCCCGCGCTTCGACGTGGTGATCACCACCTACCGCCCGCCCACCCTGGAGAAGTGGGGCCTCTCCCCGGACTCACTGAGCGCTCTCGCTCCGGACACGCGGCCAAGCGCCGACTGCCCCCGCTGCTGCTCTGCCTGACCATGCTCAACGGGATCATGTGCGGGCTGTTCTCCCCGAACGCGGTCTTCGGCGCGACCACCCCGCAGCTGATGGCCAAGGCGGGCATCCCCGTACCCGCGCACACCTCGCTCACGCTCTTCCTCGCCGCGACCGGTACCGGCCTCGTCCTGTGCTGCGCCGCGATGCTCGCTGCCCGGGGAGCGATCCGCGGAGCCCGTGGCGCCGACCTGGCGGGCCGCGGCGAGCCCGCCCCCGCCGACGGCCCCGGCGCCACGCCCGCGGGGGCACGGGGACGGCGGCGGCCGCGCCCAGCCGCCTGGCCCTGTGGAGTTCGGCCGCCGCGCTGGCCACGCTGGTCGGAGGCGGAGTGGTCTTCTCCCTCCACCTCGGCCTGCTCGGGCTGGCCCTCGCCTTCGCCCTCCAACTCCTGCTGCGCCTGGAGCCCTCGGCACTGGTCCACCGACTGCCGTGGGAGATCGTCCTGCTGATCGCGGGGCTGCTCACCTACGTGGGGCTCATGGAGCATCTCGGCGCCTTCGAGAGGATCACCGCCGCGCTGAGCGTCACCGGGTCCCCGGTTCTCTCGCTGCTCGCCATCTGCTTCCTCGCCGGGCTGATCTCCTTCTTCGCCTCCTCGATCGCCGTCATCGCCACCGCCGTGCCGCTCGTCGCCCCGCTGGTGGCCGCCGGGGTGTCACCCGTCGGCGCGATCACCGCCGTCGCGCTCTCCGCGGTCCTCGTCGACGTCAATCCGCTCGGCATCACCGGCGGGCTCCTCCTCGGGTCCGCCGCCCCCGAGCACCGCGACCGTCTCTTCCGTCAGCTCCTGGGGTACGGGGTGTGCGCGATCGTCCTCGGGCCGGCCCTGGCCTGGGCCGCCTTCGGATGGACCTTGTGACCGCCCAGGGAGGAACCATCAAGCCCTCGATGTTCGTGGTGCCGCTGCTGCCCCCCGTGGCCGGGCGCAGCGAACTCAACCCTTGCCCACCGCCCGGCACGGCAGCGGTACCCGGCGCCCCGGCGTGACCGCGAAGGCCGCGGCGTCACCCGGATGGCCCCGGCCGCCGTGGCGTGGGCGCCCGCCCGCTCCTCCCCCGCGTTGCGCGCCCCGCGCCCACTGCCCAGCCTGAAGCCATGGTCCCTTCGCACACCACCGGCCCCGGCAACACCGTCCTCGTGTACGGGGAGCCGGACCACCGGCACCGGCTCACCGTCTACCTCGACCTGCGCTGCCCGTACTGCAAGCGCATGGAGAACGGACTCGGCACGGTCATGACCGAGGCCGCCGACCAGGGGCGGCTCACCCTGCACTACCACTTCGCGACGATCATCGACGAAGGGGCCGGCGGCAGCGGATCGCTCACCGCGCTGAGCGCGCTCGGCGCCGCCGCCGACGAGGGGCAGCAGCGGTTCGCCCACTATCTGCGGGTGCTCTTCGCCGAGCAGCCGTCCGAGGAGGTGGACGCCTTCGCCGACACCGGCACCCTGCTCCGCCTCGCCGGGGAGGTCGAGGGGCTGCGCGGCCCGGAGTTCGACCAGAAGCTCCGTGAGGGCACGTACACGCCGTGGGCGCGGGAGGTCTCGGCGGCCTTCGAGGCCGGCGGGGTGCAGGGCACCCCGACGGTGCTGCTCGACGGCACCCCGCTGCCGGTGCTCAGCCCGATGGGGTACGCCGTCAGCCCGGAGGCGTTCCTCGCGGAGCTGCCGCGCGCCTGAGGAGCCGGGGTGGGCACGCGGTCAGGCGTCGCCGTACGCCTCGCCGCCCGGCCGGAACTCCGCCTCGCCGGCGGTGGCGTCCGCGAGCCAGCTCCGGAAGGCGTCCACGTCGGCGTCGGGGAGCCCGATGTCGAGGGTGACCCGTTCGCCGTAGTGGACGTCGTGGATGGTGCGGCCGGCGGAGCGCAGGTCGTTCTCGAGGCGCCCGGCGCGCTCGTGGCCGACGGTGACCGAGGCGAGCCGGAACCGGCGCCGGGTGCGGGTGCCGAGCGCGTCGAGGGCCTCGCCGACGCTGCCGCCGTAGGCCCGGATGAGGCCGCCCGCGCCGAGCTTCACCCCGCCGAAGTAGCGGGTGACGACGGCGACGGCGTACCGGATGTCGCGGCGGAGCAGCATCTGGAGCATGGGGACGCCCGCCGTGCCGCCGGGTTCTCCGTCGTCACCGGCCTTCTGCACGGAGGCGTCGGCGCCGATGACGTAGGCGAAGCAGTTGTGGCTGGCGTCGGTGTGCGCGCGGCGGACGCGGGCGATCACCGCCTGGGCCTCCTCCTCGGTGGCCGCCGGGGCCAGGGTGCACAGGAAACGCGAACGGTTGATCTCGGTCTCGTGCACGCCCTCGCGGGCCACGGTGCGGTACTCGTCCTGCATCCGGCCAGCCTATGCGGCACCGGACGCGGACCGCAGGGCGGGGAATGGCACCGCCCCGCGCGGGGTTGCCCGGACGGGCCGGGCGTCCGGCCCCCGCCGGTGGCGGCCGACGCGCGAGCGAGGAGATTCCCATGCCGGAGCTTTACGGAGACAGCGAGACGGTCCGCCGCATCCTGCGGGAGAGCGGCGACACCTGGGCGGTCGTCGGCCTCTCCGCCAACCAGGAGCGCGCCGCGTACGGGGTGGCCCGGGTGCTCCAGCGGTACGGCAAGCGGATCGTGCCGGTCCACCCGAAGGCGGAGACGGTCCACGGCGAGCAGGGCTACCCGACGCTGGACGCCGTGCCCTTCCCGGTCGACGTGGTCGACGTCTTCGTCAACTCCGCCCTCGCCGGGGACGTCGCCGACCAGGCCGTGGCGGTCGGGGCGAAGGCCGTCTGGTTCCAGCTCGGCGTCGTCGACGAGGCCGCCTGGGAGCGGACCCGGGCGGCGGGGCTGGACATGGTGATGGACCGCTGCCCGGCGATCGAGATCCCGGCGCTGGGCTGAGACGCGCGCGGGTGACGTTCCCTCAGCGGACGCCGGGGACCGACACCGCCATGGTGAAGTCCGCCGGGTCGCCGTGCTCGTTGCGGTAGGCGTGCGGGGCGTCGGCCGCGAAGACGGCGCTGGAGCCCGCCGCGACCTGGTGGGCCACGCCGTCGACGCTCAGGGTGAGGGTGCCGGCCGTGACGTGGAGGATCTCCCAGGTGCCTTGGGGGTGCGCGTCGGAGGCGTTCCCCTCGCCGGGCATGAGCCGCCACTCCCAGAGTTCGAGGGGGCCGGGCGCCTCGGTCCCGGCGAGGAGCCGGCCGTGGCTGCCGCCGTCGGTGTCCCAGACGGTCGCGGTCGCCTCGGGGGCCACGACGCGGACGCGCGGCCCGCGTTCGTAGTCGAGGAGGCTGGTGACGCTCACGCCGAGGGCGTCGCCGATCTTGACGACGGTGGCGATGCTGGGGTTGGTGCGGGCCTGCTCGATCTGGATGAGCATGCCCCGGCTCACGCCGGAGCGGGTGGCGAGCGCGTCCAGGGTGAAGCCGCGCTCGGCCCGCCAGTACCTGACGTTGCGCGCGAGCGACTGGGTCAGCAGATCGAGATCCGACACATTCCGTCCAGGGAGAGGCGAGACGACTGACGAGGCGGGGCGGGCCGGACACGCACGGCGGGCAGTCAATCTACTGCACCGCCCGCCCTCCTCCCGGGGGCCGCCTTACGGCCCACGAGGGGCGCACGGATTCCAGCCCTGCCTGCTTTTGAGGCCCCCTCCAGCCCGGCCGGCGCTTGAGGCCATCCTGAACCCGCGGAGCCCCCCGAAGCCCAGCCGAACCAACCCAGCCCGGCCGGCTCCAGGCCACCCTTCCCAGCCCGGTCGGCACTTCAGGCCACCCCGGAAGCAGCACGAGCGGCGGCGCCTCAGCCGCCGCTCTGCCCCTCCCAGGCGGCCAGCGCCCGCAACTGAGCGGGAGTCACGTCGTCCGGGAGGGGCTCGGGCGCCGGGGTCCGCAGCGGCGGCTGCCACCCCTCGTCCTCGCTCCAGCGGCGGACGACCCGGGCCGGGGTGCCCGCGACCACGCAGTGGTCCGGCACCGTCCCGCGCACCACGGAACCGGCGCCGACGACGACGTTCCGGCCGATCCGGGCGCCGGGCAGGATCACGGCGCCGGTCCCTATCCAGCAGCCGGGGCCTATCGACACCGGGTCCGTACGGGGCCACTGCCGGCCGATGGGCTCGTGCGGGTCGTCGTAGCTGTGGTTGGTGGAGGTCACGTAGACGTACGGGCCGAAGTAGCAGTTGTCGCCGATGGTGACGGTGGTGTCGGCGATGACGTGGCTGCCCCGGCCGAGGACGACGCCGTCGCCGATGTGCAGGATCGGGTCGGGGCCGAGGTCGAGGTCGGGCATGAGCCCGGCGGTGAGGGTGACCTGCTCGGCGATGATGCAGAAGGCGCCGACCCGGATCCAGGGTTCGCCGAAGATGGTGCCCTGCGGGTAGGCGATGCGGGTGCCGTCCCCGAGCGCGCCGAACCGCAGCCGCCCGGGGTGCTCGGCGGTGACCGTGCCCGCCTGCCGCACCCAGCGGCGGCCGGTCTGCACGGCGGCGTGCGCGAGGCGGGCGCCGCCGCGGGCGAGGCCACGGGTGAGTGGGGTCAGGGGGTTCTTCGGCACCCGGTAACCGTACTCACCGGTAGGGCCGTCGGGGACCCGCCCGGACCTGTGATCTTCACCCCAGCCGCGCCTCCCCTGGGGAGGGCGTCACTCCCCGGTGACGGCCTTCCCGTGGGCCTCGGCGAGGGCGCGGTAGCCCTCGGCGTTGAAGCGGATGCCCTCGCGCTCCTCCTCGGTCAGTTCGCGGCGGACCTTGGCGGGGACCCCGGCGACCAGCGAGCCCGGCGGCACCCGCATCCCCTGGGGGACCAGGGCCTGGGCGGCGATGAGCGAGCCGGCGCCGATGTGGGCGCCGTTGAGCACGGTGGCGCCCATGCCGACGAGGACGTCGTCCTCGATGACGCAGCCGTGCAGCACGGCGTTGTGGCCGACGGAGACACCGGTGCCGATGGTGACGGTGAAGCCGGGATCGACGTGGACGGTGGCGTTGTCCTGGATGTTGCTCCCGGCGCCCAGCCGGATGGGGCCGCAGTCGGCGCGCAGCACGGCGTTGTACCAGAGGCTGGAGCCCTCGGCCATGGCGACGTCTCCGATGATCGCGGAGCCCGGGGCCGTGAACGCGCCCGCATCGAGCTGCGGCTCCTTGCCGCCGATCGCGAGGACCGTGGTCCCGTTCGTCATGCCGCCTCCTGCCTCCGTGCCGCTCGGCGCGTGGCCGCGCCGCAAGCACCGTACGCGACGGGCCGGGCGGGGGCCTGCCCGCTGCGGCGAAGATCACAGCGGGCGGCGCAGGGCCGCCGGGGCGGTGTCAGTCGGCGGCCAGCGCCGGGGACTCGGGGAGGGCGGCGGACGCCTTCTGGGCGCGGCGCTTGAGGACGAGAGTGGTGGTGACCCCGATGACGACGGCGAGGACCAGGCCCAGCCAGGAGAAGCGCTTGAGCCACGCCTCGGCGACGATCCCCAGCGAGTAGATGACGGCGGTGGTGCCGCCCGCCCAGACGATGCCGCCGGTGACGTTGGCGATCAGGAACTTCCAGTACGGCATGCGCAGGACACCGGCGAGCGGCCCGGCGAAGATCCGCAGCAGGGCGACGAAGCGGCCGAAGAAGACGGCCCACATGCCCCACTTCTGGAAGGAGCGTTCGGCCAGGGCGATGTTGGCCTCGCCGAAGTGGCGGGGGAATTTGCGGCCGAGCCGGGCCAGCAGCGGGCGGCCGCCCTTGCGGCCGATGGCGTAGCCGACCGAGTCGCCGATGATCGCGCCCGCGGAGGCGCAGGCGCCGAGGACGTACGGGTTGATGTCGCCGTGCTGCGAGGCGAGCAGGGCTGAGGAGACCAGGACGATCTCGCCGGGGAGCGGGATGCCGAGACTCTCCAGGCCGATCACCACGCCGACGAGGGCGTAGACGCTGACGGCCGGGACGGTCTCCAGCCACTCCTGCACGTGCACAGTCGGTTCCTCCCGCATCGCGCCCGGACCCGCGGATTCCGGGTACGGACGCGCGCAGCCTACTGGACCGCGGCGGGGCCGGGTCGCGGGGGCGGTCCGGACGTCGCGGCCGGTGGGAGGGGTGCCGGCCGCTCCCCTGCGCCGGGCGAGCGGAGTCGGCGCGGGCGGGGGCGGTCAGCCGTTGGGGCGCAGGGTCCAGACCACCGTCATCTCGCCGGTGACGGCGCCGTCCTCGCGGGTGATCTCGACGTGGACGGGGAACTCCGGGCGCTGTCCCGCGTCGAGTTCGGCGACGACCTCGGCGGCCGGGCGGCCGAGGACGGCGGTCGCGGTGACCGGGCCGAGGGCGAGCTTGCGGTAGCGGATGTCGGCGCTGGCGGCGAGCGGCACGGCGCGGGTCAGCTGGTCCCCGAAGGCGGCGAGGACGATGGCGCCGCTGGCCGACTCGGCGAGGGTGAACATGGCTCCGGCGTGCGGGCCGCCGACGTGGTTGTGGTAGTCGGCCTGGTCGGGGAGATGGGCCACGGCCCGCTCCGAAGTGACCTCGCCGAAGGTGAGGTTGAGGGTCCGCACCATGGGGACCGTGGCGGCGAGCATCTCGCCGATGGACATCTGCTCTGCGCTCATGGACCGGATGTTACCCACGAGTAGCGACGGTTGGCCATCCTTGCCCGTCCACCCGTCCACCCGTTCGAACCTCGGGACGGGACCGGCACCTCCCGGCGCGGACACTTCGGTGAGGGTCCCGGTGACGGTCGTGACCGAGTCGGGACAGGACGGGCGTGGCAGCGGTGGCCCGGCGGCCTCTATGGTTACTGGCCATGTGGCCAGGACAGCAGCCGCCCGGGGGCGAGCAGAACCCGCAGGACCAGAACCAGAATCCGCATGCGGGAGGAACACCTCAGCAGGGCCAGAACCCGCCCGTGCCGGGCGCGCCCCAGCCGGGGCCGAACCCGTACCAGCAGCCGGGGTACCAGCAGCCGAACCCCTATCAGCAGCCGGGGTACCAGCAGACGCCGTACCCGCCGCAGCACGGGCAGCCGGGCCAGCCCGGCCAGTGGGGCGCGCCGACGGTCCCGATGGGCGCGTCCAAGCCGCCCGGGGACGACCGTAAGAAGACGACCGTGATCGCCGTCGTCGCGGCGGCGGCGGTCGTGGTGGTGTCGGCCGTCACCGGTTTCCTGGTCTTCGGCGGGGACGACGGCAAGAACGACACCGCCGACGGCAAGCCCACCCCGGCCGCGTCCGCCGAGAAGTCGGACGAACCGGCCGAGCAGGAGCCGAGCGGCAAGCCGGAGAACCCGCGCGACGGCAGCAACGGCGAGAAGGCCGTCATCGCCGGATGGAAGCCCGTCGTCAACCCGCGCTTCGGCACCGTCTTCGACGTGCCCGGGGAGTGGGAGCTGCGCTCCATCGACACCAGCATCGGCTTCGAGTGGGAGGAGAAGGGCAAGAAGGACCGCACCTCGGTCACCGCGCCCGCCGAACTCAAGCCGAAGTGGTGCTCCGACGACCCGGACAAGGACGGCACCACGAGCGACACCTCGCTCGCCACCGCCGGCACCCGGGGCGAGAACGGCGCCAAGGACGCCGACGAGGCCGCCTACACCCGCGTGCCCTGGTGGGTGTACGGCGGCTACACGCAGCCCGACAAGAAGAGCATCAGCTACACCAAGCCCAAGCCGTACACCTCCAAGTCCGGGCTGAAGGGCAGCATCACCACCGCGCAGTCGAAGAACACGCCGCAGAACGGCAAGTGCGACAGCGACGGCAAGGCCATCACCTTCGCCTTCAAGAACGGCGCCGGCGACTTCGTGACCTGGAACCTCTACGGCGCCAAGGGCGTCAAGGACGAGGTTCCCGAGGAGACGGTCCAGAAGATCCTGAGCACCGTCCGGCTCACCAAGGACGACCCGACGGGCTGAGGCCCGCGGCCCTACGGCGTACCTGAGCGGCGGGCCCGGCCCCGCCGCTCAGCTGCGCCCGCCGGGATAACCGTTTGGCCACGGCGGCGCCCACCAGGCACAGTCTTCCGGTGAGCACCGCACCCCCCACCCCCTCGCGCCGGCCGGCCGCGCGCCTTCTGCCCCGTATGCCCGACTGGGCGAGCCGCAACTTCACGCTGCTGACCTCGGCCGCCTTCATCACCTCGCTGGGCAGCCACGGCGCGCTGATCGCCGCCGCCTTCGCGGTGCTGGAGCACGGCGGCGACGCGGGGGACGTGGGCCTGGTGGCGGCCGCCCGGACCGTCCCGCTGATCCTCTTCCTGCTGGTGGGCGGCGCGGTCGCGGACCGGCTGCCGCGGCACCGGGTGATGGTCGTCGCCAACCTCCTCAACTGCCTCTCGCAGGCCGCCTTCGCCGTGCTGGTCCTCGCCGGTTCGCCGCTGCTGTGGCAGATGATGCTGCTCGCCGCGCTCGGCGGCACCGGGCAGGCGTTCTTCTCCCCGGCCGCCGAGGGCATGCTGATGGCCACCGTCGACCGGAAGAACGCCTCGAAGGCGTTCGCGGTGTTCCGGGTGACGATGAACGGCGCCACCATCGGCGGGGCCGCGCTCGGCGGCGCCATGGTCGCGGTGATCGGCCCCGGCTGGGTCCTCGCGGTGGACGCCGCCGCCTTCGCCGTCTCCGCCGGGCTGCGCGCCCTGCTCGACGTGAGCGGTGTGCCGAGCCGGGAGGGCGGCGGTCACCTCCTCCACGATCTGCGGGACGGGTGGCGCGAGGCGCTGGCACGGCCGTGGTTCTGGAGCATCGTCGCCCAGTTCTCCGTGGTGGTCGCCGTGGTCGGCGCCGCCGAATCGGTGTACGGGCCGCTGGTCGCCCGGGATCATCTCGGCGGACCCGCGCCCTGGGGGTTCGCCCTCGCCGCCTTCGGGGTGGGCACCGTGGCGGGGGCGGTGGTGATGATGCGCTGGCGGCCGAAACGGCCGCTGCTGGCCGGGACCCTCTCCGTCTTCACGCTGGCGCTGCCCTCGGCGGCGCTGGCGGTGCCGCTCCCGGTGCTGGGGCTGGCGGGCGTGATGTTCTTCAGCGGCCTGGCGATCGAGGTGTTCGGCGTCGCCTGGATCACCACGATGCACCAGGAGATCCCGGAGGAGAAGTTCTCCCGGATGTCCGCCTACGACTGGCTGGGCTCGATCGGCATGGTCCCGCTGGCCACCGCACTCGCGGGCCCCGCCGAGTCGGCCTTCGGCCGCGGCAACGCGCTGTGGGGCGGGGCCGTGCTCATCGTGCTGGTCACGGCCGCCGTGCTCTTCGTACCGGAGGTGCGCACGATGACGCACCGCCCGCCGGAGGCGGAGGCCGAGGGCGCGGACGGAAGGGCCGGCGAGGAACCGCCCGCCGGGGAGGAGCCGGGCCTGCAGGCCAAGCCGGTGCCGGCGGTCGACACCGTGTCGGGGCCCGGCGCCGGGGCGGTCGTGGCGGCGGCCACCTCCGTGCCGGCCCCGGTGCCCGAGCCCGGCTCAGACGCCGCCGACGCGGAAGGCGCCGCCCGGCGGGACGGGTGAGCCCACCGCCTCGTCCTCGTCGACGGGGCGTGCCGGACCGGTGAACCGGCGCAGTTCGTCGCCGTCCACCACCCGGGCGGGGAACGGGTCGGCCGCCGTCCTGCGGGCCAGCTCCGCCGTCCCCAGGGGCTGGTCGGAGGCGACGAGGACGGCGTTGCCGAAGCGCCGCCCGCGCAGCACCCCGGGTTCGGCGACCAGCGCCAGGTGGGCGAAGGCGGCCCCGAAGGTGGCCAGTTGCGAGCGCAGGAAGGCGAACGGCGCGCCGTCGGCCAGGTTGGCGGCGAACACCCCGCCGGGCCGCAGCAGCCGGGCCACGTCCCGGGCGCACCCGAGGGTGGTCAGCTCCGCCGGGACCCGGGAGCCGCCGAAGACGTCGCCGACGACGGCGTCCGCACTGCCGCCGGGCGCCTCGGCCAGCCAGCGGCGGGCGTCGGCACCGTGCACGGTGATGCCCGAGGCGTCGCCGCCGTAGGGCAGGTGCTCGCGGACCAGGTGGATCAGCCCCCGGTCGTACTCCACCACCTGCTGGCGGACACCGGGGCGGACGGCGGCCATCCGGCGGGGCAGGGTCAGCGCGCCGCCACCGAGGTGGACGAGGTCGCGGGCGCCGGGCGCCACCGTGTCCAGGACATGGGCGATCCGGCACTGGTACTCGAACTCCAGGTACGCGGGGTCGTCGAGGTCCACGTAGGACTGCGGCGCGTCGTCGACCGTCAGCAGCCAGGCGCGGGGGCGGTCGACGTCGGGAAGGAGGCGGGCGGTGCCGCCGTCGACGGCGCGGATCACGGGGAGGGAGTCGTTCACTGCGGCATTGTGCCCTGCCGGCCGGTGCGTGTGTCATCCGGCGGCCGCCGCAACAGCCCCGGAACGGTGCGGAGTCGGGACGTCGGGCGGTCGCGCCGGGGCCCGTGCGCGGCTGCCCCGGACTCGTACGTACGGGTCCGGGGCAGCCTGGGAGAGTCGCACTCCTGGCGTCCGCCGCCCCGGCCCGTGCGTACGGGCCGACGGCGAAGCCGAGGCCGGGCTCCAGCGGTACCTCGCGGCCCAGCTCGACCGTCAGGGTGACGGTCTCCCCCGGCCGGGGGACGCCCGCCCCGCCGAGATCGATGTCCCCGGCGACGTCGGCCGTACGCAGGGAGAACTGCGGGCGGTAGCCGGTGGCGACCGGGGTGCCCCGGCCGCCCTCGCGGCCGCTCTGAGGGCGTCGAGCCAATTACATCCGGCCCTCGGCACCCGGCGGGCGGACGAAGGGATTCCGCACGTCTCGCGCCCCACCTCGCAACCCGGGCAGCCCCCGTACCGGAGTGACGCATCCCGTAGGGCGATCACCCCGTTCTGTCGGTTAGGCTCCCCGAATGTCACCCCCCACCACCACGCCGGTGGCCCCCGCCCGCCCCGCAGCCACCGCCGCGGCGCGCTGCGCGCGGCTGCTGTTGTCGCCGTGGTCCCGGCTCTCCCTGCTGGTCCTGGTGCTGGTCTCGGCCGGAGCCGCGGTGCTGGTCCTCGAACCGCAGCACCTGCTCACCACGGGGATCCCGGCGGCGGTCGGCACCGGACTGGCGGCCCTGCTCTTCGCCGCCGGGTACGGGGCGTGCACCGCGGCGTTCGTGCCCCGGCCGCTGCTGAACCTGGCGGCGGGCGCCCTGTTCGGCTCCGCCAGCGGCCTGGTCGCGGCGGTCGCGGGGACCGTCGTCGGCGCGGGCATCGCCTTCGGGCTCGGGCGGCTGCTGGGGCAGGAGGCGCTGCGTCCGCTGCTGCGCGGCCGGTGGCTGAAGGCGGCCGACGGGCAGTTGAGCAGGCACGGCTTCCGCTCGATGCTGGCGGTGCGGCTCTTCCCCGGCGTCCCGTTCGCCGCGGCCAACTACTGCGCGGCTGTCTCCCGGATCGGCTGGACTCCGTTCCTGCTGGCCACGGCGGTGGGCTCGGTGCCGAACACCGCGGCGTACGTGCTCGCCGGGTCGACGGCCGCCTCGCCGACCTCCCCGGTCTTCCTCGCCTCGGCGGGGTTCATCGCCCTCTCCGCGGTGGCCGCCTCGGTCGTCGCCTGGCGCAAACGGCACCGGCTGCGCGGGGACTGACCCGGCCGGACGGCGGCCTGGCTCGATCTTCCCGGCGGGCCGGGACGGGAGCCGGGCGGCCGGGTTGGATGGGCCGTATGGATGACCTGGTGACGGACGACAACCGGCGGCCCGACTCCGCCGACCGGCGGCTGATGGCGGTCAACGAGGCGAACTGGGACGCCCGGACCCCCGTCCACACGGCCAGCGCCTTCTACGGCCTGGCCGACGAGGCGCAGGCCCTCGACCCGGCGCGCTGGTTCGCCCCCTACGAGTGGGAGGACCTCGGGGAGCTGACCGGGCGGGAACTGGCGCACCTCCAGTGCCATCTGGGCACCGAGACGCTGGTGCTGGCGGGCCAGGGGGCCCGCGCGACCGGGCTGGACCTCTCCGGCGCCTCGGTGGCGGCGGCGCGGGAGCTGGCGGCACGGCAGCCCGCGGGGCCGATGGCCGAGACCCGTTACGTTCAGGCCAATGTCTACGACGCCGTCGAGGCGCTCGGCGCGGCCCGGTTCGACGTGGTGTACACGGGCAAGGGCGCGCTGTGCTACCTGCCCGACCTGGGCCGCTGGGCGGCGGTCGTGGCCGGGCTGCTGCGGCCCGGCGGGATGCTCTACCTCGCCGAGTTCCACCCGCTGCTCAACTCCCTGGGCCCGACCCCGACCGGTGAGACGGACACCCCGCTGGCGCTGCGCCACGACTACCTCGCCGGGCGGGGCGCGATCCGCCGGGACGCCACGTACACCTACACCGACGGGCCGGCGGTCCAGGGGGCGACCGAGAGCGTCGAGTGGATGCACGGGCTGGGTGAGGTGGTGACCGCGCTGGTCGGCGCCGGGCTGGTGGTGGAGCTGCTGCGGGAGGACGAGGAGCTGCCGTTCCCGCGCTGGCCGGAGATGGTGCGGACAAAGTCGGGGCGGTGGCGGCTGCCCGACGCGTCGCCCCGGATCCCGCTGCTGTTCGCCCTGCGGGCGCGGCGCCCGGTGGCGTAGTCGGCGCACGTCCGCCCCCGCCCGCGCGCGGGCGGCCCCCAACTGCCGGATTCAACAGGGCGGTTCGGGTCACAAGGCAGCTATGCCGTCCAAGGACGCACGACCCCCGAAGGGCGCCGCCGGCAAGGTGGCGCCGGAGTACGACGCCGACCACCACGACCCGCCGCGTGCGGAGACGGGCGTCCGGGAGCGCCGACGAGCACCGTGGTGGGTGAAGGCGCTGGCGTTCTTCACCGGACTCCTCCTCCTGCTGCTGGCGGTCACCAGGCTGGACCTGGTGCCCGGTCTCGACGACGTGTTCGGCAGCGAGACCAAGGACCGCACCGGCCCTGCGGTGCTCAAGTCGATCCGGGACATGAGCAGCTACCAGGCCGCGTCGGGGAGCTTCCAGGTGGTGGTGGACCTGGAGAAGGACACCAAGTACGTGCCCGACGCCATCCAGGGCACCCGGACCCTCTTCGTCGGCGCGGGCACCGTCGGCGCCTCCGTCGACCTCGGCGGGATCGGGGACGACGCGGTGCGGGTGAACGAGGAGCGGACCCGGGCGGAGATCCGGCTGCCGCACGCGAAGCTCGGCGAACCCGCCCTCGACGCGGACCGCAGCTACACCGTCTCCAAGCAGCGCGGCCTCCTCGACCGGCTGGGCGACTTCATCTCGGACAACCCCGGCAGCGAACAGGCCGTCAACAAGCTGGCCGTCCGCCACATCGGCGACGCCGCCGAGGAGAGCGGCCTGGTGGCCCGCGCCGAACGCAACACCACGAGCATGCTGGAGGGCCTGCTGACCTCGCTGGGCTTCGAGGAGGTCACGGTCGTCTACGGCGACAAGTAGGCCGTACGGCGCCGGGCGGGGCGGTGCCGGACGAAGCGGAAGTGGCGCGCCGACGGCCGGGGAAGGCGACCCGGACCTGTCGGCGCGTCACTTTGCGTACACCTTCTGGCCCACGACCCGCCCGGGCGGAGGTCGCTCCTCGGCCACCTGGCGGCGTTACGCTGCCCGGGCCGGGGGCGCGATCCGGGGCATTCCGCACCTTTCGTACCGCCCGGCAGCGCCTGACGCCTCGTCGGGCGCCGCGACCGGCCCGGCCACGGGCCCGCGTCCCGGCGTCCGGCAGGCCCGGGCGGCCCTGCCCGCACCGCGACGGCGCC
Source organism: Streptomyces sp. NPDC058373 (assembly GCF_042723275.1). Classification (NCBI taxonomy): domain Bacteria; kingdom Bacillati; phylum Actinomycetota; class Actinomycetes; order Kitasatosporales; family Streptomycetaceae; genus Streptomyces; species Streptomyces sp. NPDC058373. Next base: position 212,130 of record NZ_JBHXJE010000002.1, read on the forward strand.
CGGAAGCACCGGCCGCCGCGCACGACGCTCCCCGGACGGCCTGCCTTCCATGTCCTGGTTCGAATCCTTCATCCTCGGGCTGGTCCAAGGACTCACCGAGTTCCTGCCGATCTCCTCCAGCGCCCACCTGCGGCTGACCGCGGCCTTCGCGGGGTGGCACGACCCGGGCGCGGCATTCACCGCGATCACCCAGATCGGCACCGAGGCGGCCGTCCTCATCTACTTCCGCAAGGACATCGCGGCGATCGTCGGCGCCTGGTGCCGCTCGGTCGCCGCGCTGGTCCGCCGGGACGGCTCGATGCGCGGGAACCACGACGCCCAGCTCGGCTGGCTGGTGATCCTCGGCTCGATCCCGATCGGCGTGCTCGGGGTGACGCTCAAGGACCAGATCGAGGGCCCCTTCCGCGACCTGCGGCTGATCGCGACCACCCTCATCGTGATGGGCCTGGTGCTGGGCTTCGCCGACCGGCTGGCGGCCCGCGCCGAGACCGGCGGACGGCACCGGGCGGGCGGCGGCAAGACCCTTCGCGACCTGGGCGTCCGCGACGGCCTGATCTACGGCTGCTGCCAGGCGCTGGCCCTGGTCCCCGGTGTCTCCCGCTCCGGCGCCACCATCAGCGGTGGTCTGCTGATGGGCTACACCCGCGAGGCGGCCGCCCGGTACTCGTTCCTGCTGGCGGTCCCCGCCGTCCTCGCCTCCGGCTTCTACGAGCTGCGCGAGGCGGGCGAGGGGCACGTCGCGTGGGGCCAGACGGTCTTCGCCACCCTGATCGCCTTCGCCGTGGGGTACGCGGTGATCGCCTGGTTCATGCGGTTCATCACCACGCGCAGCTTCATGCCGTTCGTCTACTACCGGGTGGTGCTGGGCGTGCTGATCCTCGCCCTGGTGGCCACCGGTGCGCTGAGCCCGCACGCGGGCGAGTCTGCGGGCTGAGCGGTGCCCGGTGGCCCAGAATGGCCGCCGGACACCGCGACCGGGAGGACGACGCCTTGAGCAGCCGGCCATCCGACTCCACCGCGCCGGGCGGCGAGCACGAAGGCGAGGGCGAGCCGGGGGCCGCGGACACGGTCCCGGCCGCCTCCCGGTTCACCCCCGTCCCACCTGCCGACACGGGCGCCGCGACGGTCACCCAGGAGGTCGAGGAGGACGTCGCGGGGACCGAGGCCGACGAACGGCAACTCCCGCTGGGCCACGCGGAACCCCCGCTGGAGCGCGAGGAGGCCGACGACGACGGGCCCGGCGCCGGCCTCCCGGCCGACCTGGCGCCGGAGGACGAGGAGGCGGCGGCCGGGCCCGAGTGGTGAGCCACTCTCCGGCCACCACCCTTTTGGTGCGTTTTATTCGCTTATCGGATGGGGTGCTGTCACACTCGCAGACGGGAGTGGGCTCGCCCGGCTCGACCGGTGCGGCCTCCTGGAGCGCCCGCCCGCGCGGCGGGGCCCTCCCGACCGCATACGGTGAGGCAGCGAGTACGACATGATCCAGACACCGCACGGGGGGACCCGATGACCACGGCCGGCACCTCACGCATGGAGATCACCGGCAACGCCCAGACCGGCGCGCCCTGCTGGGCCACCCTGCTGACCCACGACATCGCCGCCGCCCGCGAGTTCTACGGGCAGGTGCTGGGCTGGGAGTTCGGGCCCTCCCCGATGGGCGACGACTGGTCCTCGGCGACCGCCGACGGCATCCCCGTCGCCAGCCTCGGCGCGGCCGACCCGTCGCTGCCGGTCGCCGTGGACTGGACGGCGTACTTCGCGGTGGCCGACTCGAACGAGGCGGCCGGCCGGGTCCGGGAGCGCGGCGGCACGGTGGCCATCGGCCCCGTCGACACCCCGTCCGGGCGCGCGACCCTGGCCGCCGACCCGACAGGACCGACCTTCGGCCTTTGGGAGGGCCGGATGGTCGACGACTGGCAGCACTGGCGGCTGCACCGCCCGTGGTGGCTGGTCCTGGAGAGCGCCGACCCGTTCGCCGCCGCCATCTTCTACGGCGCCGTGCTGGACTGGGAGTACCGCGAGGGCGAGGACGCCGTGGGGTACGAGGACGACGAGATCGTGCTGCGCGACCACGGCCACGTCGCGGCCCGGCTCCGCGCCCGCGACCCGCGCAACCCCGAGCTGCACCCGCGCTGGAACCTGATCTTCCCGGTCCCCGACGTGGCCGAGGCGGCGCGCAGGGCGGTCGCCCTCGGTGCCGTGCGGCTGGCGGAGACCACGCCGGTCGCCGACGAGGGCGCCGTCCTGCGCGACCCGGACGGCGCGGTCTTCTCGCTGGCACCGGAGGCCGCGGGCCTCTGACACCAGGCCTCAGCCCTCCGCGACCACCCGGACGGTCACCAGTCCCGGGTCCGCCGCGTCCGGCACCACCATGCCCGCGTCGACCCCGGTCCGCAGGTAGCGCAGCACCTCGGCGCCCAGCCGCTCCCCCGGCAGCGCCGCGGGGATGCCCGGCGGGTACGGCGTGAGCATCTCGGCGGCCACCCGCCCCTCGGCCTCGCGCCAGCCGACGTCCTCCACAGCGCCGAAGAACGCGTCCCTGGGGAGCATGACCTGCTCCAGCCGCAGGCCGTCCGGGCCGGGCACCTCCACCGGGCGGTCGCGCGGCAGCCCGTCCGCCCCGGCGGCGATGTGGCGCACCCCGGCCACCAGCGCGTCGGCGCTCGCCTCGTCGTCGGCGTGGGTGAGCTGGGCGTTGATCCTGCGGTGGTCCCCGAAGTGCAGGGAGAGGCCCCGGGCGCGGAGCGCGTCCACGACGCGGTAGCCACTGACGCCGAGCCCCGACACGTCGATGATCAGCTGGAGCGGGTCGAGGTCCACGGCGCGCCCGGGCCCGCAGAAGTCCTCGCGCCCGTGCACGTGCAAGCCGTCGATCGCCTCCAGCCGCGCCCGCACCGAGGAGGCCAGTTCCAGCGCGTCGTCGTAGAGGGCCCGGCCGTGCTGGACCATCTGGCGGCGCCAGCCGTCGAGGGCGGCGTAGAGGAGGACCGAGGAGCTGGTGGTGCCGAGGAGGTCCTCGCGGCTGCGCAGGACCGCCGGGTCGACCAGATCGCCCTGGAGGTGGAAGACGGAGCCCTGCTCCAGTCCCGAGCCCATCTTGTGGACCGAGGTGACGCAGACGTCGGCGCCCGCGTCCATCGCCCAGGCCGGCAGGTCCGGGTGGAAGGGCAGGTGGGCGCCCCACGCCTCGTCCACGACGAGGGGGACACCGTGCGTGTGGCACACCTCGGCGATGGCGGCGAGGTCGGAGCAGGTGCCGTAGGGCGTCGGTGTGGTGACCAGGGCGCCGCGCGCCTCCGGGTGGCGGGCGAAGGCGTTCGCGTAGGCGGCGGCGGACGGCGGGTGGGCCAGGTGCAGGTCCGGGTCCCACTGCGGGTCGACCCAGACGGGGCGGATACCGGCGAGCACCAGGCCGGAGACGACCGACTTGTGGGCGTCGCGGCCGACCAGCAGTTCCTCGTGCGGCCCGGCGACGGAGAGCATCGCGGCCTTGACGGAGAGAGAGCTGCCGCAGGTGGAGAAGAAGGTGTGCTCGGCCCCCACCGCGTCGGCCATGAGCTCCTGGGCGCGCTGGAGGACCCGCCGGGAGGAGGTGCGGTCGTCCAAGCCGTTCATGGCCAGCAGGTCGCCGCGGAAGACGGCGTCGCCGAGGAGGTCGCGCACCCGGGGGTCGGCGCCGCGGCCCTGTTTGTGGCCGGGCGGGGCGAAGGGGAGCTGCCGCTGGGCGTGGTAGGCGGCGAGGGCGTCGAGTACGGGTACCTGCTCGTGGTCCATGGAGCGCGGATTCCCGGAACAGGGCCTGGGGAAAACCGTCCGCGCGCCGGTGAGGGCCGGACGGGTCAACGAGGCGGGTGCCCGCCGAAGGCGGCAGGGGGGCCCGGACGTGGAACGAGAGCCAGAACCTATGGCCCCATCCGTTTCCCCGGCCCGGTCCGGGGCACTCCGGCCAGTACGCGGTGCTGTGGCGAACGGCGCCCCCGGCGAGCGGAAGGAGCGGCGATGCGAGCGTTGACCTGGCAGGGACGGCGGGACGTGCGGGTGGAGACGGTGCCCGATCCACGGATCGAGGAGCCGACCGACATCATCGTCCGCATCACCTCCTCGGGGATCTGCGGCTCCGACCTCCACCTCTACGAGACCTTGGGGCCCTTCCTCGATCCCGGCGACATCCTCGGCCACGAGCCGATGGGTGTCGTGGAGGAGACCGGGAGCGCCGTGACGGCCGTGAAGCCCGGTGACCGGGTGGTGGTGCCGTTCAACGTCTCCTGCGGCGACTGCTTCATGTGCGACCAGGGCCTCCAGTCGCAGTGCGAGACGACGCAGGTCACCGAGTACGGCACGGGCGCCTCGCTGTTCGGCTACACCAAGCTGTACGGCCAGGTGCCCGGCGGGCAGGCCGAGTACCTGCGCGTCCCGTTCGGGAACACGCTGCCGGTGAAGGTCGAGCACGGTCCCCCCGACGACCGCTTCGTCTACCTCTCCGACGTGCTGCCCACGGCGTGGCAGGCGGTGGAGTACGCCTCGGTGCCCCAGGACGGCACCGTGGTCGTCCTCGGCCTCGGGCCGATCGGCGACATGGCCGCGCGGATCGCGCTCCACCGGGGCGCGGGCCGGGTGATCGGTGTGGACCTGGTGCCGGAGCGGCTCAACCGGGCCGCCGCGCGCGGCGTGATCCCGCTCGACCTGCGGAAGTACGGCAAGGACCTGCCGGAGGCGGTGCGCGAGCACACCGACGGACGGGGCGCGGACGCGGTGATCGACGCGGTCGGCATGGAGGCGCACGGTTCGTCGGCGGGTAAGGCCGCCCAGTGGGCGGTGGGGCTGCTGCCCGACGCGGTGGCACAACCGCTGATGGAGCGCGCGGGCGTGGACCGGCTCTCCGCCCTGCACATGGCGATGCGGCTGGTCCGCCGGGGCGGCACGGTCTCGATCTCCGGCGTCTACGGCGGCGCGCTCGACCCGATGCCGCTGCTGTCCATGTTCGACCGGCAGATCCAGCTCCGGATGGGCCAGGCCAACGTCCTGCGGTGGGTGCCGGAGATCCTGCCGCTCCTCAACGACGAGGACGTGCTCGGCGTCGACCATTTCGCCACCCACGCGGTGCCGCTGGAGGACGCCCCGAAGGCGTACGCGATGTTCCAGGAGAAGGCCGACGGCATGGTGAAGACCCTGCTCAAGCCCTGACAAGGACGGGCTCCCAGAGCCGGACACGCCGGTGCCCCGGCCGCGCGAGGCGGCCGGGGCACCGGTGCTGTGGTCAGCGGCTGACCGGACGGGTGGTTCAGCGGCGGTGGTACTCGGCCTCGGCCTCGAAGCCGGCGGCGTCGTAGTCCCCGACGAAGATGTCGCCGACCTTGACCACGGTGCCGGAGGCCTTCCAGCCCTCGACCTCGAACTCGGCGCCGGTGCCGCCACCGGCGGCGGCGGCGGGGGAGGCGGCGAGGAAGGCGGCGGCGCCGACACCGGCCAGGGTGATCGCGATACGACGGATCATGGAACGCTCCACTTCTACGTAAGGGATGCACTGAGCGTCACGTACGCTAATCGTTCCCGCACGCAGGGTGAGGAACCGTTCGGCGCGGCGCGCGCGGGTTCCCTCGCTCGGGCGAGCGTTCCGGTCCGGTCGGTGCGGGCGTCCGGTGCACGCGTCTTGGCAGCTGAGCGTGGGTGCCCAACACTGAGGTGATGACGCAGCGTGTGGAGCTCGCGACCGTTCTGGACCGCCTCGCCGTGGACGCCCTGGTGACCGAGTACGCCCGCGCTGTCGCGGGCGGGGACCCGGAGGTCTGCCGTCCGCTCTGTGTGCCGGGGGCGGTGCTGGACGATCCGGTGCTGGACGCGCGGGAGGGAGCGGAGGGGCGGGCCGTGCCCCGGCAGCGCGGGTCGGACAAGGGGCCCCGGCCCTACCAGCACCTGATCGTGAACCGGAAGGTCACCTTCGAGCGCCGCGAGGGCGAGGTGGGCGACCTGGCCGTGGTGGACGCCGACTTCGTGACCCCCATGCGGAGCAACGGGCCCGGCCGGATCGCCGACACCGTGCGGGGCGGCCGGTACCGCATCCGGGGCGTGCGCACCGCCGAGGGCTGGCGGCTCAGCGAGGTGGTCGCCGAGGAGGTGTGGCAGGGCGGGGCCCCGCCGGCGGGCGGGAACTGACCTGGCGCTCCGGGGAGCTGCCCGCAGACTGGAACTCCCCGCTCGTGCTGTGGCCTGAGGGGTGAGCCAGGTGGTGGAGAGAGCGACATCCGGTGGTCCCCGCTCGCTCTGGTGGCGCGGGCTCGCCGCGCTGCTGGCCGGAGCGCTGCCCGCGCCCGTCTTCCCCGCCCCCGGCTGGTGGTGGTGGGCGCCGTTCTGCCTGGTCCCCTGGCTGCTGCTGCTCCGGAGCGCGCCGAGCGCGCGGCGGGCGGCGCTCGACGGCTGGCTCGGCGGGCTCGGCTTCATGCTGGCCGTCCACCACTGGCTGATGCCGAGCCTGCACGTCTTCACGCTGGCCCTCGCCGCGCTGCTCGGACTGGCCTGGGCGCCCTGGGGATCACTGGTCAGAGCGCTGCTCACCGGCCCGGGCACGGCGTGGCGCGCGGTGTCGGCGCCCGCGGGCGTGGCGTCGGGGTGGCTGGTGATCGAACTGGTGCGGTCGTGGCAGGGGCTGGGCGGACCGTGGGGGCTGCTGGGCGCCAGCCAGTGGCAGGTGGGCCCGGCGCTGCGGCTCTTCTCGGTCGGCGGGGTGTGGCTGGTGAGCCTGCTCCTGGTGGCGGTCAACACGGCTCTGGTCGTGGTGGCGACCTGCTCGCGCGCCCGGCGGGCCGCCGTCGCGGCCGGGGCGGTGGTGGCGGCGGCCGCCGCCGGTGGCGCGCTGTGGGCCCCGCGCCCGGAGACCGCCGAGCGGGCGGTACGGGTGGCCGTGGTGCAGCCGGGCGTGATCACTGGGGCGGCCCAGCGGTTCGACCGCCAGGAGCGGCTGACGGCGGAGCTGGCGGGGCGGGGGGCGGAGCTGGTCGTCTGGGGTGAGAGTTCGGTCGGTTTCGACCTCACCGCCCGGCCCGACCTGGCGGACCGGCTGGCGGCCCTGTCCCGGCGCACCGGCGCGCAACTGCTGGTCAACGTCGACGCCCGCCGGCACGGCCGCCCCGGCATCTCCAAGACCTCGGTGCTGGTCGGCCCGTCGGGTCCGGTACCGCCCCGCTACGACAAGATGCGGCTGGTGCCCTTCGGCGAGTACGTCCCGGCGCGGCCTCTGCTGGGCTGGGCCACCTCGGTGGGCCGTGCGGCGGGCGAGGACCGGCATCCGGGGGACCGCCAGGTGCTGATGGAGAGCCCGGGAGGTCTGCGCGTAGGCCCGCTGGTCTGCTTCGAGACGGCCTTCCCGGACCTGAGCCGGCGACTGGCGCGGGCGGGCGCGGGGCTGCTGGTGGCCCAGTCCGCGACGTCGACGTTCCAGGAGAGCTGGGCGCCCGGGCAGCACGCCTCGCTGGCGGCGGTCCGCGCGGCGGAGTCGGGCCGCCCCGTCGTCCACGCGACGCTCACCGGGGTGAGCGCGGTCTTCGACGCCTCGGGCCGCCCGGTCGGCCCGCGCCTCGGCACGGAGCTGAGCACCACCGGGCTCTACCGGGTCCACCCGGCCGCCGGTTCCACCGCCTACGTCCGGTTCGGCGACTGGGCGGTGTACGCGGCGGTGGGGTGGCTGGTGGTGCTGGGCGGGGTGGCCGTGGGCCGCCGGGTCAGGGGGCGTGCGGGACTTTGAAGACGCCCCCTGGAGAACGCGCTCACACCGCCCCGGCCGCCTCCTCCGCCTCGCGCACCACCCGCTCGCACAGCTCGTGGGTCTCCAGTGCGTCCCGCGCGTCGATCCTCTCCCCGGCGCGGACCGCGTCGAGGAAGGCCAGGGCGGACTGCTCGATGCCGCGCTGGCGAGGGACGGGCACCCAGTCGCCCCGGCGGCGCAGGCTGGGCTGGCCCTTGTGGTCGACGATGTCGGAGATGTTGACGACCTGGCGTTTGCTGTCCTGGCCGGAGACCTCCAGGACCTCCTCGGTGGAGCCGCTGAGGCGGTTCATCACTCCGAGCGCGGTGAAGCCGTCCCCGCCGAGCTGGAGGACCACGTGGTGCAGGAGCCCGTCGGCCACCCGGACCCGGATGCTCACGTCGTCCACCGGACCGGGAACCAGGAAGCGCAGGGTGTCGACCACGTGGATGAAGTCGTCGAAGACGAAGCTCCGCGCGCGCTCCGGGAGTCCGACCCTGTTCTTCTGGAGGACGATCAGGTCGCGGGGGTGCTCCAGGCACTGGAGGTAGGCGGGCGCGTGCCGCCGGTTGAAGCCGACGGCCAGCGGGACGCCGCGCCGCTCGGCCTGGGCGACGAGCCGTTCGGAGGCGGCGTAGTCGTAGGCGAGCGGTTTGTCGACAAAGGTGGGAACCCCGGCCTCGATCAGCCTGCTGACCAGCGACTCGTGGACCTCGGTCGGCGCGTGCACGAAGGCCGCGTCGGGCCGGGCCGCCAGCAGGGCGTCCAGATCCCGGTGGCACCGCTCCTCGGGCAGGTGGTACGCGGCCGCGGTACGGGCCAGCGTGGCCGGGGTGCGGGTCTGGAGGTGGAGTTCGACGTCCGGCTGGGCGGTCAGCACCGGCAGGTAGGCCTTCTGCGCGATGTCCCCGAGCCCGATGCAGCCGACCTTCATGTACCGCTCCCCGCGTCCCGGCCGCGGCGGCCCTCCGGACGGGCGCCGCGCGCGGGGGCAGCATACGTGCGCTCCGGCGGCCGCCAGTCGGTGATCCCCGCGAAGGAGCGCAGGACGAGGTCGGGGCCGAGCCGGCTGACGGTGGCGACCAGCGCGTCGCGCAGCCGCACCGCGACCGCCGGGCGCAGCGTGGTGAGCGCCCCGGCCTTGGCGGCCCGCGCGACGACGGCGCTGGTACGGGGCAGCCGGTCGGCGCTGTAGGCGGCGAGGCCGGGGCCCGGCGGGGTGCCCGGGGCGAGGTGGTGGGCGAGGACCACCCCGTCCTCGATCGCCTGGTTGCCGCCCTGGCCGAGGCTGGGGGCCATGGCGTGGGCGGCGTCCCCGAGGAGGGCGACCCGGCCGCGGTGGAAGGCGGGGAGCGGCTGCCGCATGTGCCGGACGTCGTGGCGGAGGACGCCGTCGGGCTCGGCCGCCGCCAGGAGGGCGGGCACGGGGTGGTGCCAGTCGCCGAAGCGGCGCAGCAGTTCGGCGCGTTCGCCGTCAGGGGCGTGGCCGCCTTCGGGGGTGGCGGCGGCCGCGTAGGCGTAGACGGTGCCGTCGTGCAGGAGGTGGCTGCCCCAGAGGGCGCCGCGGCCCCAGGTCTCGTGGGGCGGGAAGGGGTCGGCGGGCGCGGGGACCACGAGCCGCCAGGTGGTGAACCCGGCGTAGACGGGCCCCGGGTGGCCGGGGAAGAGGTGGCGCCGGGTGGCGGAGCCGATGCCGTCGGCGGCGACGACGAGGTCGGCGGTGAGCTCCCCGGCAGCCGTACGGACCCGGGCCGGGCGGCGCGGGTCGTCGGCGGCGCCGGGGTCGACCACCTCGGCGGCCGCGTCGACGCGCACCACGTCCTCCGCCAGCCGGGCGCGGAGCAGCCCGATCAGGGTCGCCCGGTGGAGCAGGACCAGGCTGTCGCCGTACCGCTCCCCCGCCTCCTCGCTGCTGGTGCGGGCCAGCCAGCGCCCGTCGGGGGCGCGCAGGCCGCCCGCGCCCTGCCAGGCGGCCAGCTCACGGACGGCGTCGCCGACGCCGACCCGGTCGAGAGCGCGCTGGCCGTTCGGCGCGAGGGAGATGGCGGCGCCGACCGGTTCCAGGGAGGCGGACCGCTCCAGGACGGTGACGTCCCAGCCGCGGTCGGCGAGCCCCGCCGCCGCGGTGAGGCCGCCGATCCCGGCGCCGATGACGAGTGCGCGGCGGCCCGGCTCGCCGGGGGCGGGGGCCGGATTCTGGGTGGGCGCGGTTCCGGGGTCGGTCTCCATGGCGCTCGCCTTTCGCAGCGGGGCGGTGGTGGGCGGGGTCCGGGCGTCCCGCGCGGGACGCCGTCACTACGCCTGTAGTGACCCACATCTCGACCGTACTACACCCGTAGTGCCATAGGTAGGATGGCCCCATGCCTTCTCGCCCCACCCGCCGCGACACCGCTTCCGGCACCACCAGGGAGGCTTCGGCAACCGCCCGTGCCGACCGGATCGGCGACGCCGCGCTGGCCCTCCTCGCCGAGCGTGGCCTGCGGGGTCTGACCCACCGCGCGGTGGACGAGGCGGCCGGGCTCCCCCAGGGATCGACCTCCAACCACGCGAGGACCCGGCTCGCCCTGCTCCGGACGGTGGTGCGCCGCCAGGCGGAGCGCGAGGCCGCCCTCCTCACCCCGCCGGCCGGCCCGGGCACGACTGCCGGCGGTCCGGGCGAACTGACCGAGGCCCTGGCCCACGCCCTCCACCAGTACCTGACGGACCACCGGCCGCTCCTCGTCGCCCGCTATGAACTGGCCCTGGAGGCGACCCGCCGCCCGGAGCTGCGGGAGGTCTACGACCGGGCGGGCCAAGGCTTCCGCGAGCCCATGGTGGCCCTGATGCGCGCCCTCGGCTCCGCCGACCCGGAACGCCACACGCTCTCCCTGATCGCCTGGTGCGACGGGCTGATGTTCACCTGCATCGCGGGCTCGTACCACGCCTCGGTGCCGGAGCTCGCCGAACTCCGGCGCGGCTTCGCCGAGTTGTTCGCGGGGATGGGGCTGCCGGGGTTCGCCGGGGCGGAGCCCGGCCCGGCGGCGGGCGCCGTGCGCCCCGACGCCGGGCAGTAGGAGCGGCCCCGCGCGCCCACGCGTCGCCGGCCCGGGGGCGCGTCGGCCCTGACCGGGGATCTGGGCGCCACTCCCGGCGCCCGCGTCGCCGCCGGAACCTGCGGCGCGGGCCACTCCTTCAGCAGTAGGCGGAGCGGCACCGCGACGGCGGAGAGGGCGCAGAGGGCGGCGGCCCGCCAGAGGGCGGTGCCGAAGCCGTGGGCCTGGGTGGCCGGGGTGCGGGCGGCGCCGGTGGCGTACTGGACGACGGCGGCGCTCGCGACGGTGCCCACCGAGCCGCCGAGCTGCTGGGCGACGCGGGGGACGACGCTCGCGTGGGGGGTCTGCTCGCGCCCCAGGCCGACGCTTCCCCCCCTCGTCCGCTGACACCGGCACGGGCCGCTCAGGCGCAGAGAGGCGGGGCAGGCCCGCCTCTCGCGGCACCCCCGCGCCCCACGGGTCACCCGTGCGGGCCATCCTGCGGCCGGGAGCCGTCCCGGGCCGCCGCGATGAGCCAGAGTGACGCACGTGCATCGAACCAGAACCGCCGCCGCGCTCCTCGCCACCGTGGCGCTCTCGGCAGTCTCCGGCTGCGTCACCGTGGACCGCGCCCCCGGGACCGGCTCACCCTCCGGCCGCTCCCCCGCCGCCGCACCCCCGGCCGAGGAGAACGCCGAGCCGCAGATCGGGCAGTCACCCGCCCGCGAGGCGCTGCGCAGAGTCGGCGACGACCCCTCCGCCGAGCCGGCGCCCCCGCCGCGCCCCCAGCCGTCGAAGGCGGCTCCCCCGCCCCGGCCCAAGGCTCCCCTCCCAAACCCCCCGCACCCGGACCCGGCTCCCGCCACGCCCGCCGTCCCCCGCGCCCAGCTCCCGGCGCCGAACCCTCCGGCCGACGCGGATGTCTGCGCCCTGGGGCGGCAGTACGGCAAGTGGCCGTCGGGCAGCCCCCAGTCGCGGATCTGCGACGACGCCTACGGAGGCTGACCGGCCCGGGCGCGGCGGACGTACGGAGCCGGCCGCGGCCCGGCGCTCAGACTCCCCCCGCGTCCCCCTCGGCCCGGGGACGCCCCACCGGCCCGGGAGTCCCGTCGGCGGGCCCGCCTGCCACGCCCAGCTCGCGCTCCAGCCTTTCGATGCCGCCGAGCACCAGCCGCCCGTAACCGTCGTCCGCGAGGGCGTCGACGCGGGCGCGGGCCCGGCGCAGGTGGTCGCGTGCGGTGTCGGGGCGGCCGAGTTTGGCGTAGTCGGCGGCGAGGTTGAGGTGGAGGGAGGGGTAGAAGCCGCGGACCGCCGGCGAGGTGTGGCGGGCGGAGACGCGGTCGTCGGCGAGCCCGTCGGCGGCCTGCAGCGCGAGCAGGTCCCAGCGGAGCTCCTCGGCCGGGTCCTGCTGGGTGTCGGCCATGTAGTGCGCGAGGGTGCAGCGGTGGAGGGGATCGCCGTCGGGGCCGATCTCCTCCCAGAGGGCGGCGAACCGCTCCTGGGCCTCCTCCCGGTCCCCCGCGTGCTGCAACATGGCGACCTGCCCGATCCGGGTCATCATCGGGTCCTCGGCCGTCTGCCCCTGCTGTTCCGCCACCGCGTCCTCCGTCGTCTCGTCGGGCGGCCGCCCCGGCAACGCGACGGCCGCCTCCGACGCTAGCGGCCGCCACCGACATTCCCGGTACGCCACCAAGGGGGCTCGGCCGCACAGCGGTGTCCTGGGCACCGGCCGGGTGGACACCGCGGGGCCGACCGGGCGGCACGAGCCGTACGGCGTACCCTCCGCGCCGCCCGGCCTGGGCACTACACCTAGAGCCCGAGGTCAGGGATGCGCCAGTCGATCGGCTCGTGGCCCTGGTGGGCCACGGCCTTGTCTATCTGGGTGAAGGGGCGCGAGCCGAAGAACTTCCTGGCCGAGAGCGGGGAGGGGTGGGCGCCCTTGACGACGGCGTGCCGTTCGGTGTCGATCAGCGGGAGTTTCTTCTGGGCGTAGTTCCCCCAGAGGACGAAGACCGCCGGGTCGGGGCGGTCGGAGACGGCGCGGATCACCGCGTCGGTGAACTTCTCCCACCCCTTGCCCTTGTGGGAGTTGGCCTCGGAGGCGCGGACGGTGAGCACCGCGTTGAGCAGGAGGACGCCCTGGCGGGCCCAGGGCATCAGGTAGCCGTTGTCCGGGACCGGGTGGCCCAGCTCGTCGCGCATCTCCTTGTAGATGTTGCGCAGCGAGGGCGGAATCTTCACGCCCGGGCGCACCGAGAAGCACAGGCCGTGGCCCTGGCCCTCGCCGTGGTACGGGTCCTGCCCGAGGACGAGGACCTTGACGCGGTCGAAGGGGGTGGCCTCCAGGGCGGCGAAGACCTGGTCGCGCGGCGGGTAGACGGGCCCGCGGGCGCGCTCCTCCTCGACGAAGTCCATCAGCTCCTGGAAGTACGGCTTCTGCGGTTCCTCGCCGAGGACCTCGCGCCAGGACTCGGGGAGCGGGGCGGTGTCGGTCACGTGGACAACCCTCCGGTGGTGCGGTCACGTCTCGGACGAGAACCTACCGGCGCCGACCGACAGCCCTCCCGGCCGCCCCCGCGGCCCCTCCTCTGGGACCGCCCGAGGGCCGGGCGGTCCCAGAGGAGGGGCCGTCCGCCGCTACCAGCTCTGCTTACGGCTCAGCTCCCACATCATCATGATCGCCGAGGGGTCGAGGGCGCGTTCGGCACCGGCGATCTCCTCGCTGGCGGCGATGTACTGCTTGCCCTGCCACAGCGGCAGCAGCCGGGCGTCCTCCAGCAAGATCGACTGGGCCTTCTCGAACTGCGGGGCGACGGCTCCCCGGTCGCTCTCCCGGCGCGACTGCGGCAGCAGGTCGTCGGTGATCTCCTTGGCGAGGTACGGCGTGCTCAGCGCGTTGTTCTCCCCGACGAACGGGGCGATGAAGTTGTCCGCGTCGGGGAAGTCGGGGAACCAGCCGCGGCCGAAGACGGGGTACTCACCCTTGCGGTAGCCCGGTTCGAAGGTCTTCCACGGGCGGCCCTTGATCGTCACGTCGAACAGGCCGGAGCCGTCGAGCTGCCGCTTCAGCTCCTGGAACTCCTTCTGGGTGGCCGAGCCGTACCGGTCGGTGGTGTACCAGAGCGTCAGGGGAACGGTCTCGGTGATCCCGGCCTGGGTGAGGATCTGCTCGGCCTTGGCGTTGTCCGGCTTGCCGAAGCGGTCGAAGAAGCTGGTGGCGTGCCCGGCGAGGCCGCGCGGGACCATCGAGTAGAGCGGCTCCACGGTGTCCCGGTAGACCTTGTGGGCTATCGCGCCCCGGTCGACCACCTGGGCGACGGCCTTGCGGACGGCCGGGTTCTTGGCCCATTGGTCCTTCGGGTTGAAGACGAGGTAGCGGATCTCGGTGCCGGCCACCTCGACGAGCTGGATGCCCGCCTTGCGGTTCTCCCCGTTGAGGGCGACGACATCCTCGGCGGCGAGGCCGCGGAAGGTGATGTCGATCTCCTCCTTCTTCAGCGCCTCCACCATGGCCCCGGACTCCTTGAAGTACCGGATGGACACCGCGCCGTTGCCGAGCTTCGCCGGGCCCTTGTAGGTGGCGTTCTTGACCAGGTCGGCGTGGTCCTCGGCCTTGTACTCCTCCAGCGTGTACGGCCCCGAGCCGACCACGCCGGTGCTCTCCCGGAGCTGGTCGGCCGGGTAGGCGGCCGGGGAGACGATCGACATGGCCGGGGTGGAGAGGACGAACGGGAAGGTGGCGTCCGACTTGTTCAGGTAGAACGTCACGGTCCGCTCGTTCTTCGCCTCCACCCGGTCGAGGCTGCCGAGCAGGCCGGCGGGGCCGCGCTTGTCGTTGATGGCGACGATGCGGTCCACGGAGTGCTTGACCGCGTCGGCGTCGAGCTTCGAGCCGTCGGAGAAGGCGAGGCCCTCGCGGAGCGTGCACTCGTACGCCTTGTTCCGGGTGTCGACGAAGCGGCAGCTCTCGGCGGCGTCCGGTTCCGGTTCGGTGGCCCCCGGCGGGAAGTTCACGAGGGTCTGGAAGACGTTCCGGTAAAGCTCCCAGGAGCCGTCCCACGCGGCGGCCGGGTCAAGGGTGGTGGGGGCACTCATGGTGCCCACCACGATCTCCTGCTCCTCCTCCGTGCTGTCGGACGACACCAGGCCGCAGCCCGCCAGCAGGGATGTGGACGCAACGGCCGCCACCACACGCAGACGTCGATTCCGGTTGAACACGCGCTCGCTCCTCGATCGGCCATGCCAAGGGGGGGGTTGGCGCACCTTACCGCAGCTCCCCGCCGGTCCAAGTGCCAGGACCGGCGGGGGACTTGATGCGTCAAACGTCCCGTGCGCGGGGCTTCGTCAGCCGACGCCCGCATTCAGGAAGATGCCTCCGTCGACCACCAGCGTCTGACCGGTGACC
Organism: Streptomyces sp. NPDC058373; assembly: GCF_042723275.1. NCBI lineage: Bacteria > Bacillati > Actinomycetota > Actinomycetes > Kitasatosporales > Streptomycetaceae > Streptomyces > Streptomyces sp. NPDC058373. The sequence goes on from NZ_JBHXJE010000002.1 coordinate 227,284, forward strand.
CACGCCGACTGCTCGGAGGTGAGGAAGGCGGCGACCCCGCCGATGTCGGAGGGCACCCCGAGCCGGCCCAGCGGGTAGGAGGCCGCGGCCTCCTCCTCGCGCCCCTCGTAGAGGGCCTGGGCGAACTTGGTCTTCACCACGGCCGGGGCGATGGAGTTGACCCGCACCTTGGGCGCGAACTCGTGGGCGAGCTGGAGGCTGAGGTTGACCATGGCGGCCTTGCTCATGCCGTACGCACCGATGAACGGCGAGGCGGAGACCCCGGCGACGGAGGCGATGTTGACGATCGCCCCGCCGTTCTCCCGCTGCCAGGCCTTGAAGGTCTGCTGGGCGAAGCCGAGCGCCGAGATCACGTTGGTCTCGAAGACCTTGCGCGCCACGTTCAGGTCGAGGTCGGCGATGGGGCCGAAGACCGGGTTGGTCCCGGCGTTGTTGACCAGGTAGTCGACGCGCCCGAACGCCTCCATGGTCCGGGCCACGGCGGCCGCCTGGTGCTCGGTGTCGTGGGCCTTGCCCGCGACGCCGATGACCCGGTCGGCGCCGAGGCGCTCCACGGCTTCCTTCAGGGTGTCCTCGGTACGGCCGGTGATGCAGACCCGGTCGCCCCGGGCCACCATCGCCTCGGCCACGCCGTAGCCGATGCCCCGGCTGGCGCCGGTGATGAGCGCGACCTTGCCGCTGTCCTGCACAGTCATGTTCGTCGTCCGTTCTCTGCGGCGGGGGTCAGTTGAGCGGGCCGCCGGCCACGTACAGGACCTGGCCGGAGACGAAGCCGGCCGCGTCGCCGGTGAAGAAGGCGATGGCGTTGGCGATGTCGTCGGGAGTGCCGACGCGCTGGACGGGGATCTGGGTGGCGGCCGCCGCCTGGAAGTCGTCGAAGCCCATGCCGACCCGCTCGGCTGTGGCGGCGGTCATGTCGGTGGCGATGAAGCCGGGGGCGACGGAGTTGGCGGTGACGCCGAACTTGCCGAGCTCCTTGGCGAGGGTCTTGGTCAGCCCCTGGAGGCCGGCCTTGGCGGCGGAGTAGTTGATCTGGCCGCGGTTGCCGAGGGCGGAGGAGCTGGAGAGGTTGACGATCCGGCCGAACTTGGCGTCGACCATGTGCTTCTGGACGGCGCGGCTCATCAGGAAGGCGCCCCGCAGGTGGACGTTCATGACGGTGTCCCAGTCGGACGCGCTCATCTTGAAGAGCAGGTTGTCGCGGAGGACACCGGCGTTGTTGACCAGGATGGTGGGCGCGCCCAGCTCGGCGGCGATGCGGTCGATCGCCGCCTGGACCTGGGCCTCGTCGGAGACGTCGCAGCCGACGGCCATCGCGCGGCCCCCGGCGGCGGTGATCTGCTCGACGGTGTCCTTGCAGGCGGCCTCGTCGAGGTCGATGACGGCGACGGCACGGCCCTCGGCGGCCAGCCGCACGGCGGTGGCGGCGCCGATGCCGCGGGCGGCCCCGGTCACGACGGCGACGCGCTGCTCGGTGGTGGACATGCTGGTTCTCCTCGTCCTGGAAATCCTGGAAGCCGTGGGATGCGGCCCGGGCGACGGCGTCACGGGGTGAGCGACCGCTTAGTACCTTCTCCCGCCGTGACGCTAGAAGCCCTGGCACCCGGTGTCAACGGCACGCGGAGAGCCGGACGAGGATCACAGCACGAGCTGTTCGAGCAGCCGGTCCGCCTCCGCCTCGGGGTCGGCGGTGAGCCCGGTGTGCACCGGTCCGGGCTGGACGACGGTGGAGCGCGGCGCGATGAGCCAGCGGAAGCGCCGCCCGGCGTCGTCCGCCGCGGCCTGTCCGGCCGCCTCGCCGCCCGCGCAGACCCGCTCGACGGCGGCGAGGGCGGCCCGTACGCCGGTGGTGTCGGCGGCCGGGTCGAGGGCGGCGAGCCGCGCCTCGTCGAGGTGGGTGCGGGCGACGACCACGCCCCGGGCGCGGCAGTAGACGACCACCCCGGCGTTGATCAGCTCACCGCGCTCGACGCGCGGCACGACGCGCAGCGTGGCGTACTCGAAGACGTCCTGGCCGGTGGTCACGGGCGGGGCTCCTCACCGGTGGCGGGGACGCGCCAGCCGTAGGGCGGTCCGGCGGGGGCGAGGCCGGAGGGGAGGGTGAGACGGCCGAGGAGGCCCTCGGCGCGGGCCAGCAGCGTGTCGGCGTACGCGCGGCGGACGGCGTCCGGGGTCTCGAACCCGGGCTCGTCGGCCAGCCAGACGTCGGGGATGTCGGAGGTGACGCGGGCCAGCAGCTCCGGGGTCACCCGTGGACGCAGCTCGGCGTCGGCGGCGGCGACCTCGGGGGCGGAGGTGAAGGGGGCGAGGACGTGGCCGGCGCCGTCGTAGGGGCGTAGGGCGGCCTTCTCGGCGGTGGGCCAGTTGTGGTGCCAGATCATGGTGGCGCCGTGGTCGATGAGCCAGAGATCGCCGTGCCGGACCAGCAGGTTGGGGTTGCGCCAGGAGCGGTCGACGTTGCCCACCAGGGCGTCGAACCAGAGGATGCGGGCCGCCTCGTCGGGGCGCGCGGTGTGGGCGAGCGGGTCGTGGCCGAGGGCCCCGCTGAGGTAGGCCATGCCGAGGTTGAGGCCGCCGCTGGACTTGAGGAGGGCCTGCACCTCCTCGTCGGGTTCGCCGAGTCCGAGGACCGGATCGAGCCGGAGCGCCACCAGTTCGGGGACGCGCAGGCCGAGAGCGCGGGCGAGCTGCCCGCAGACGACCTCGGCGACCAGCGTCTTGCGGCCCTGTCCTGCGCCGCTGAACTTGAGGACGTAGGGGGCGCGGACGCCGTCCCGTTCCGCCTCGACCAGACCGGGGAGGGACCCGCCCTCACGCAGCGGCGTGATGTAGCGGGTCGTGGAGACTTCGGTGAGCATGCGCCCACATTACGTGCGGTCCCGGCGCCCCTCAGGGGGTGCCGGGCGAGGCGGCGCACCGCCGCAATGCCCCGCGTCCGGGACCGGGTCCGGGAGAATGGAGGCTCCGCCGGAGCCGGTCCGGCGGCCGGGGCCGGCGCGTGCGCCGCCCGGGACGGTCCGAGGCGACGGAGTGTCATGGATACGGCGAATGGTTCGGGCGGGACGGCGACACGGCGGTGTTTCGTGGCGGCGGTGTCGGGGGCGGGGCTGGCGGGTGCGCTGGCCGCGTGCGGCGGCGGGGGGACGGACGGTGACGAGCCGTCTCCCGGGAAGGAGCTGGGCTCCACCTCGCAGATCCCGGTGGGCGGGGGCAAGGTCTTCGCCGACGACAAGGTGGTGGTGACCCAGCCGGAGAAGGGCGAGTTCAAGGCGTTCAGCGCGGTCTGCACCCATGCCCAGTGCCTGGTCTCGGGCGTCAAGGACGCCACCATCACCTGCGACTGCCACGGGAGCCGCTTCTCGGCCGACGACGGTTCGGTGCGCAACCCTCCGGCCACCAAGGCCCTGCCCGAGGTGGGGATCGAGGTGGACGGCGACCGCATCCGGCTCGCCTGACCGGGCCGGGCCGCGCCCGCCCTGCCGGGATGCGGCCTCCCGCCGCCGGGGGGCGAGGGCGCGGACCGGCCCGGGGGTGTCCAGTTCGCCGATCCGCACCGGCGGCCGGGCCAGGGGTGGGGGTCAGCAGCAGGTCGTACCGGCCGTGGAAGTCGGCGAGTTGCCTGCTGTAGGTGTTCCAGCGCTGGTGGCAGGCGAAGTAGCGCGGTGCCGGCAGGGAGCGCCCGGCGGCGGCCAGCAGATGGGTGTCGAGTTCGAAGGCGTCCGGTCCGGCGCCGGTGGCCTGGCGTTTCTCGTCCACGGTCTGGGCGAGTTGGGTGGTCCACATGGCGAGGAAGTCGAGGGCGAGCCGGTGCTGGTCGATCTCCGGCTCGGCCGGCTCGGCCTCGTGCCCGAGATGGGTCAGGAGGGCCGCGGTCGCCGTTGCGCACCGGCAGGGTGCGCAGGCCCTCGGGGACGGGGTCGCGGCCGATCGGGGCGCGACGCAGACGCCGAGTCCGGCGGCGACCAGGGCGAGTTGGGTGTGACCCTCGCCCGCGCGGTGCGTCGTGCGCGGTTCGATGCCCTGGGCCCGCAGGGTGAACATCAGCCACTCGTGGCAGAACTCGCCCCCCGCCCAGGTGATCCAGTCGTCCTCGGTCAGCTCCGCCGGCTCGACCGCCTCCCGCCCGGCGAGCGGATGGCCGGCCGGCACGGCCACGTCGGCCGGGTCGTCCAGCAGCGGGGCCTTGACCAGTCCGGCGGGAGCGGGAGCGGCTTGTTGTACCAGTCGAGGACCACCGCGAGGTCGACGTCGCCGCGCACCACGGCACGGACGCCCTCCTCGGGTTCCGGCTCGCGGGAGCCCACGCGCAGCGCGGGATGGGCGGCGCGCAGCGTGGCCAGATCCACGCGGCCGGCCGCTCCGGCTCAGTCGTAGCGCAGGCCGGGCCCCGGGCGGACGGCCTCGGCCACCGCGTCGGCGAGCGGTTCGAGGTCGCCCGGCGCCAGCGGGGAGACGGTGATCCGCACCCCGGGCGGCGCGTCCAGCCGGAACCGCGCGCCGGGGGCGACGCCCCAGCCGGCGTGGAGCAGCGCGACCACCGCGTGGGTCTCGTCCGGTACGGGCACCCAGACGTTGAGCCCTCCGGCGCCGCGCGCCGCCGCCCCGCGCGCCGCCAGCGCCCGGATCAGTGCCTCGCGCCGCTCGTCGTAGCCACGGGCGACCTCCGCGAGGTCGGGGGTGCCCGCCCGCCAGAGCGCCGCGACGGCCCGCTGGAGCAGCAGGCTGACCCAGCCGGGTCCCAGGCGCTGGCGCCCCCGGAGCCGGTCGAGGGTGACCGGGTCCCCTGTCACCACCGCGACCCGCAGGTCCGGGCCGTACGCCTTGGCCACCGAGCGGACGAACGCCCAGTGGGTGGTGGTCCCGGCCAGCGGATGCGGCGGCGGCCCCACGATGCCGTGCCCGTGGTCGTCCTCGACCAGGAGCACCTCGGGCCGCGCGGCGAGCAGTTCCCGCAGCTCCCGGGCGCGCGCGGCGGAGACGGCCCCGCCGGTCGGATTCTGCGCGCGACAGGTCAGGACGACCGCCCGCGCCCCCTCCTCCAGCGCCCGCCGCACCTCCCCGGGCAGCGGCCCCTCGTCATCCACCGCGACCGGCAGCGGCCGCAGCCCGAGCGCCGGCACGAGGTCCAGGAGGCTTCCCCAGCCGGGATCCTCCACCGCGAGGGCGTCGCCGGGGCGCAGGTGGGCGGCGAGGACGCGTTCGATGGCGTCGAGCGAGCCCGAGGTGGCGGCGAGCGGCCCGTCGGGGACCCCGTCGGCGTCGAAGGCGGCGCGCGCCAGCCGGGCGAACCCGGGGTCGAGCGGCTCCTGCCCGTAGAGGACCGGCCCCGCGTCGGCGGCGCGGGCGGCCTCGGCGAAGGCGGGTGCGAGGGCGGGGAGCAGCCGCGGGTCGGGGTCGCCGGTCGAGAGGTCGCGGGCGCCCTGCGGCACCGGGATCCGGATCTGGTCGCGGGGCGTGGAGACCGGGCGGGCCCGCACCCGGCTGCCGCGCCGCCCGGCCGTCTCGATCACCCCGCGCTCCCGCAGCAGGCGGTAGGCGGCCGCGACGGTGTTCGGGTTGACTCCGAGGTGGTCGGCCAACTCCCGCAGCGGCGGCAGGTGATGACCCGGGGCGAGGGCGCCGGTGGCCACACCCCGCTCCACGCTGGCGGAAATCTCTGCGGCGCGCCGCCCGGTGATCCGATACTCTCCTAGCACAAACCAGATTATGCACTAGTGCAATGGAGCCCGCCATGGCCACGCCGCAGGAATCCCCGCGCACCCGGGACGAGCGCAGCGAGAGCACCCCCAGTGACCAGACCCCGGCCGGGGGCGCGTACGTCCCGACGCCGCGCACCGTCCCGACCCGCTCGCGCGAACGCGCCTCCTACGACCGGGCGGCGGTCCACGCGATCCTCGACGAGGGCGCCGTCTGCCACCTGGGGTTCGTCCGCGACGGCGCGCCGGTCGTCCTGCCGACCCTGTACACGCGGATCGGCGAGAGCCTGTACGTGCACGGCTCCACCGGCTCTCCCCCGCTGCGCTCCGCGGGCGGCGAGGAAGGGCTGCCGGTCTGCGTGACCGTCACCCACCTCGACGCTCTGGTGCTGGCCAGGTCCGCCTTCAACCACTCGCTCAACTACCGGTCGGTGGTGGCTCTCGGCACCGCCTACCAGGTGACCGACCCGGCCGAGAAGGCCGCGGCTCTCGACGCGCTGGTCGAGCAGGTGGTGCCGGGCCGCGCCGCCGACTGCCGGCCCGCCGACGCCAAGGAACTGGCCGCCACCGCCGTGCTCCGCCTCGAACTCGCCGAGGTCTCCGCCAAGTCGCGCACCGGCGACCCCGGCGACGACCTCGAGGACATGACGCTGCCCCACTGGGCCGGGCTGGTCCCGGTCGAGACCCGGTACGGGGCTCCGGTGCGGGCCGGCGACCTCGACGCCGAGGTCCCGCTGCCCGGTTACCTCGCCTCGTCGGGCTGAGCGCGGGCCGGGGCGGCGCCTCGAAGGGCGCCGCCCCGGTGTGCGTCAGGCGGCCTCGGCCGGCCGCCGCGCGGCGGAGGAGCCCCGTGTCTCCGCCACAGCCAGGCCGACCACCGCCACCAGCATGAGGAGCGTCCCGAGCACCGTCGCCGCGGTCAGTTCCTCACCGAGCAGGACCACCGCGATGGCGGCGGCGCCGACCGGCTCCAGCAGCATGATCACGGAGACGGTCGCCGACCGGACCACGGCCGCCCCGGCGAAGTACAGCGCGTAGGCGAGGGCACTCGGTACGGCGGCGACGTACACCAGCAGCCAGACCACCCGCACCGGGTCGGCCGTCTGCGGCAGCAGCCCTTCGAGGAGGCCGAACGGCAGGAGGACGAGGGCGCCCACGGCGAAGGCCCAGGTGGTGGTGGAGAGGGGGTCGGCGTCGCCGTCCCGGCCCCAGAAGCGGGTCAGCAGGGTGATGGAGGCGTACCCGGCGGCCGCGATCACGCCGAACGCGATCCCCCAGGGCCGTACGGTCGCCCCCTCGCCGCCGAGGACCAGGACGCCCAGGCCGAGCAGGGCCCCGCCGACGGCCAGGGCGCCGCCGAGGCCGAGCCGCTCCCCGAGCAGCAGCCGGGCGCCGAGCGCGATCAGCACGGGTCCGGAACCGAGGGTCACGACGGTGCCGACGGCCAGCCCGGTCTCCTGCACCGCGGCGAAGTACGCCGTCTGGAAGACCGTCAGGCCGACACCGGTGGCGAGCACCCGGCGGACCTTGCGGCCCAGCGGTTCGGCGGGCCGCGGCGCCCTCCGGCCGAGTCGCAGGGCGTGCACGCCGAGGAGCAGGGCGAGGCCGCCGACGTAGCGCCAGAAGGAGAGGGAGACGGGGCCGATGTCGCTGGCGCGGTAGAGCAGGGAGGCGGCGGCGCCGGCCGTCCCCCAGGCCGCGCCGGCGACGACGAGGTAGAAGAGGCCGCGGCCCACGGGCAGGCCGACGGCAGAGGGGTGGGACAAGGTGTTCTCCGCAGGTGGTGTGAAGCGAACGGTTCACGTCTGCGGGCAGCACTCGCCGACCCGGCCACCGGCCGGGCTACGACGCGCGGGGGCCCGCCTCAGGCGGCGGGCGGCGGAAGGACGAGTGCATGGGGCATGGACCGCACTCTAGGCATGATCACGGGAGGCGGACAACTCCCCTTCGGCATCCCTGGCCCCGGCCGGCCGGGAGGCCGCGACCGGTCCCGCCGACGGAGGGGCCGGGGTGGACGACTGGGCGATGAACGCCCCGAGCAGGACCACCGCTCCCCCGGCGATCTGCGGCAGCGACAGGTGCTCGCCGAGCAGCACCCAGGCGAGCACGGTGGCCACCACCGCCTCCAGACATGCCACGACCCCCGCGACGGCCGGCGACAGTCGCCGCACCGACAGCACCCCGGTGACGTAGGCGAGGACGGTGGCGAGCAGCACGATCCAGCCGAGCAGCAGGAAGGCGGCGACCGGCGTCCCGTCCATCCGCGCCGTCCCGGCGAGCACGCTCCACTCCATCGACCAGGGCCGGGCGATCACGGTGAGCACCGCCGTCCCGACGATCAGGCCGTACGCGATGACGCCGAGCGGGTGCGGTGCCTCGTCGCCCGCGTCGCCGCCCTGGTCGGAGAGGACGAAGTAGCCGACCTGGCAGCAGGCGGCGCCGAGCGCCAGCAGCAGGCCGATCGCGTCGAAGCGGAGCCCGGCCCACACCTCGACCACGCAGGCGAGCCCGCCGACCGCGAGAACCACACCGAAGGCGGCGGCCCGGGTCACCGGCCGCCGCTGCACGAACCGCACCCAGCCGAGGACCAGCGCGGGCGCCAGGTACTCGACCAGCAGGGCCACGCCGACCGGGATGCGGGAGATGGCGGCGAAGTAGCAGGCCTGTACGCCCGCCACGGCCAGCAGGCCGAAGCCGAGCAGCAACGCCGGACGCCTGCGGGGCAGATCGCGGTGGACCCAGGCGAGCGGCAGCATGACCAGGGCGGCACCCGCCACCCTCAGCCAGACGACGTGGAGCGGGTCGAGACCCGCCTCGATGAGCGGTTTGGCGGCGACACCGGAGCCGCCGAAGGCGAGCGCGGAGACCAGCGCGAGGCCGAGCCCCGCCCCACGGCCGCCGAACGGTCGGCGGGAGGCCAGAGGGGCGTGGGCCGCGAGGGCGGGGGAAGCGGAGGAGGCTGACACGGGCACATCATGACAGCCGAGATCAGGGGCGTCACCCCGTGGCGCTCCTTACCGTTCCCCGCGGGGCCTTGGCCCCCGCACGCCCGTCGGCGCCGCACCACCGGAGCGTCACGGGGAGGCGGCGGGCCCCTCGCTCCCGCCCGGACGGGAACCTTCCCCGCCCGGAGCGCCGCGCCGCGGTCCGAGTTCCCGGCGCAGCGCCGACACGTCTATGGGCCCGGCCTGTTCCGGCAGGCCGAGGGGGCCGGGCTGTCCGGTCGGCGAGCCCGGCCGCTCGTCGGCGTCCGCGCCGAGGCGGCGGCGCAGCAGCCCGCGGTCGACTCCGGCCCGCTCCATGACCTGCACCGCGCGGCATTCGGGGTCGGCGACGAGCCCGGCCAGCAGGTCGGGACCGGCGGGCCCGCCCCCGCGGTGGCCGGCCCGCCGCCGGGCGAGGTCCAGCGCGCCCGCGGCGGCGGGCGACCAGCCGTCGGCCCGGGCCATCGGCACCGCACCGGAGTCCTCGACCGAGCCGTGCCACTTCAGCCCGTAACCGATGTTCCGCTGGACGAGGAGGCCGAGGAGCTTCACCAGTTGTTCGCCGCCCTGTTCGCAGGCGTCGACCGCCTCCCGGCTCGCCGGGTCGTGCTCCAGCAGGGCGTGGAGCAGGTGCGCGGTGTCGGCCTGGCCGTCGCCGTCCCGCTGGGCGCGGCGGCGGGCGCCCGCCAGGGCGTTGGCCAGCTCGGGCCGCGGGTCGCCGTCGGCCGGAGCGGATCCGGGGTCCGACGCGTGGGAAGGGCGGTACACATCCACCACCTCACCATTCGGGCGCTTCGTCCACATCCCCGGGTGGACGCATTCGCGCGTCCGACACAGGGTGGGCACAACGCACCCGCCCCTCCTCCCTGCGGAGGAGGGGCGGGCCGGAACGCGAGAGAGGCGTGCGGGTCGGTCCGCGCGCCTCCTGGCGCGGGCGGGCCGGGTCAGTCCTGGTCGGCGAGGATCAGGTAGAGCCGCTTGCGGGCATCGTTGACGACGGCGAGCGCCTTCTCCTGCTGCTCCTTGGTGCCGGTCTTCCAGACCTGCCCGAACGCCTCCATCAGCCCGGCTCCGGCCTGGCGGATCTCGTTGACGCTCTCCCAGTCGACACCGCGCCCGGCCTCCTCCCAGGGGGCGTCCGGCCCTTCGGCGGCAGCGGTCCGGCCCTCCTCGGTGAGCGCGAACAGCTTCTTGCCGCCGCCGCTCTCACTGGCGATGAGCCCCTCGTCCTCCAGCAGTTGCAGGGTCGGGTACACCGAGCCGGGGCTGGGCTTCCAGGCGCCGCCAGTGCGTTCGGCGATCTCCTGGATCATCTCGTAGCCGTGCATCGGCCGGTCGGCCAGCAGGGCCAGGATCGACGCCCGCACGTCACCGCGGCGCGCCCTCCCCCGGCCGCCACCGCGCCCGCCCCCGCCCCCGCCCCAGGGCCCCCCGGGGCCGAAGCCGGGCCCGAACGGCCCGAAGGCCATGCGGCGCCGGTCGTCGCCGTCGGGCCCGCGCCGGCCCCCGCCCCACCGCTCGAACCCTTCGGGACCGGGTCCCCCGTGATGGGAGCCGAACTGCCGCCCGTGCCCCAGTCCATGCTCATGCTCGTGTTCGTGTCCGTGGATACGCATCGCAACGCTCCTTCCATTCATAATCGGTCGCGATGCCTCAACGATATATCGGGACTGTTCTTACGGCAAGGCTCTCCGTCGTGGCGGCCTCGTGCCCTGGCTCCTGCGGTGCTCAGCGCACGCCGGACCTCACCCCGCACGCCGTGGAACGCCGGGATTCCGGTGCACGGCACGCGCCCATCCGGTGGGCCGATGACGTCGATCAGGAAGTTCCAGGTCACCTTCGACTGCGCGGAACCTGAGCGCCTGGCTCGCTTCTGGTGCGAGGTGTCGGGGTACGCCTCCTCGGCCCCCTGGGGCCGCACCGGCTGGAGGCGAACATCCAGCCGGACAACGTCCGCTCCCTCGGCCTGGTCCCGCGCCTCGGCTTCCGGAGCGAGGGCTTCTCGCCCGCCTCCCAGGCGATCGACGGAAGGGCGGAACCACGAACGCTCGACGCTTACCTGCGAGGAGGTAAGTCCGACCACCCCGCCGGACGGCGGCCCCGGGCAACGGTGAGCGCCCAGGCGGACCACGGGTCGCCCAAAAGCCAGTCCACCGCCCCACGATTGGCCTTTGCCGCCCCTCGCCGGAAGGCGGCACGCTCACCGCATGCGCCTGCGAATCATCGATGCCTTCACCGACCGCCCCTTCTCCGGCAACCCGGCCGGGGTGGCGCTCCTCGACGCCTTCCCCGACGACGCACGGCTCCAGCGGATCGCCGCCGAGGTGAACCTCTCCGAGACCGCGTTCGCCCACCCGCTGGAGCCCGGCGGCGAGGCCGACTGGGCCCTGCGCTGGTTCACCCCCAGCTGCGAGGTGGACCTGTGCGGCCACGCCACCCTCGCCACCGCCCACGCGCTCACCGCCGACGGGCGCGCTGCGCCGGACGGGGGCGCGCTGCGCTTCGCCACCCGCGGCGGCGTCCTCACCGCGGCGCCGAACTCCGACGGCGGGCACACGCTGGACTTCCCGACCGCGCCGCTGACCGAGGACGCCCTCCCGGCGGGGCTCGCCGAGGCCCTGGGCGCGGTGCCGCTGAGCGTCCACGACACCGGCCCGCACTGCGGCGACCTGCTCCTGGAGCTGCCCGACGAGAAGACCGTCCGCGAGCTGGCGCCCGACCACCGCGGCCTCGTCCGCCACAGCCGGCGCGGCGTCATCGCCACCGCCCTGGCCGACGACCCCGCCGCCGGCTACGACTTCGTCTCGCGCGGCTTCTTCCCGCAGGTCGGCATCGACGAGGACCCGGTCACGGGCAGCGCCCACACCGCCCTCGCCCCGTTCTGGTCGGCCCGGCTCGGCCGCGACCGGCTGACCGGGTTCCAGGGCGGAGCGCGTACCGGCATCATCCGTACCGAACTGCGCGGCGACCGCACGCTCCTGACGGGCGACGCGGTCACCGTGTTCGACGGCGAACTCCTGGTGTGAGCGGACCGGCCGCGCTGCCCACGGCCGGTCAGGCCGTGGGCAGCCAGCCCACCTTCCCCGCCAGCAGCGCGTACCCGACGAAGGCGCCGATGTCGAGGAGGGTGTGGGCGACCACCAGCGGGCCGACCCGGCGCCACCGCTGGTAGAGGAAGGCGAAGACCACTCCCATCACCAGGTTGCCGAGGAAACCGCCGACGCCCTGGTAGAGGTGGTACGAGCCGCGCAGCACCGAGCTGGCGAGCAGCGCCGACACCGGGCTCCAGCCGAGCTGTTCCAAGCGCCGCAGCAGGTAGCCGACCACGATCACCTCTTCGAGCACCGAGTTCTCGGCCGCCGAGAGGATCAGCACGGGGAACTTCCACCACTCCCCGGGAAGTGACTCGGGGACGACGGTGAGGTTCATCCCGACGGCGCGGGACGCCAGGTAGAAGAGGAGCCCCGCGCTTCCGATGCAGGCGGCGAGAGCCGTCCCCCGGGTCAGGTCGAAGCGTGGCCGGGTCCAGTCGAAGCCGATCGAACGGGGCCCGGCGCCCTCCCGCGTCAGCAGGTGGAGGACGAGCAGCACGGGCACCAGGGCGGTCGCGATGCCGAAGAGCTGCCAGGCCAGATCCAGCCACGGACGCCCCGGCGCCGCCGAGGAGTTGAGGTTGGCCGCCTGGTCCTTGAGCCCGCCCGGCCGGGTGACCGAGCCGACGAAACTGATCAGGGAGGAGACGGCGCTCGCCCCCAGCGAGAGCGCCAGCACGATCAGCGTCTCGTCCCGGAACACCCGTCGTGAGGAATCTTCCAGCCGTAGAGAACCAGCCACCAGCCCTGCCTCCGTCCGCACTCTGCCTCCAGTTGGGGAATCCCGCCCCATCCGCCCGCACACACCGCCAGGGTCTCGAAAACAGATCCGAAGATCGTGCGCGACAGGCCGAGGGGGACGGGCGCCATCGACGGCGAACCTGTCCCCCTCTCCTTGCTTCATCGCTCAAGGAGAGGGCACCACCGCAATGGGACGTCACAGCTTGCCCGATGAGTACGGGGCCGCTGCGCCCGACCCTCGCCCCCGGGCCCGGGGCCGCACCGTCGCCATCGCCACCGTCCTGGTCCTGGCGGTCGCCGCGGGCACCGCCGTGGCGGGCCGCACCGGTCTGCTGCCGCTCGGCGGCTCCCGCGCGGACGAGGCGGTCCGCGTCGACGTGGTGGCCTCACCGGACATCGCCCCGGCTCTCAGACAGGCGGCCGCCCGCATCCGCGAGGAGAAGGTGACCGCGGACGGCCACTGCATGGACGTCCGGGTGACCGGGCGGGACGCCTACCAGGTCGCCGACGCGCTACGGGCGGGCAATGGCGGCGACTACGAGGTGTGGGTCCCGGACTCCGCCCTCTGGCTGGAGAGAGCCGGCTCCGACAACGAGAGCACCCCCGTCACGCCCACCGGCAACCTCGCGGCCACGCCGGTGGGCGTCGCCATGCCGCCGAGTGCCGCCCGGTCGCTGGGGTGGCCGTCGAAGACGTACACCTGGGCCGAGTTGGCGGCGGCGGCCACCACGGGCGAGAAGCTGCGCCTGGGCACCGCCGACCCGGCGCGCAGCGCCCCCGGCCTGCTCGCCCTCACCATGGTCGGCACCTCGTCGGCCGCGGCGGGCGACGAGGACAACACGCAGGTGGCGGCCGCCGCGAAGATCCTCGCCGCCCGCATGTCGGACAGCGACGGCCAGGTCCTGGACACCCTCGCCCGCGACGGCTCCGGCACCGGCACCGGCACCGGCACCGGCACCGAGCAGGGCACCCCGCGCCGTAACCAGGCGCTGATCCTCACCGAGCAGGCGGCGCACCGGCACAACGCCGATGCCACCGACGAGGGCGGCGTGGACCTGTGCTACCCGAAGGACGGTGCGCCGCTGCTCGACTACCCCTTCACCCTCGTCGACGAGCGGGGCCAGAGCACCGACGAGAGCCGGGCCGCGGTCCGCTTCATGACCTTCTTCGCCGAGCCGGAGGGCCGCCGCGCGCTGGTCCGGCACGGCTTCCGCCCGGAGTCCGGTGTCCCGGACGAGGCCGTGGTCACCGCGGCGGGCGGCCGCACCCCGCAGCCGTACGACCAGGACGCGTTCGAGCCGCCGGCGCCTGAGGCGGTGCAGGAGACGCTCGGCATGTGGACCATCACGGTGCAGAGCGCCCGGCTGACCACGGTGGTGGACGCCTCCGGCTCCATGGCGCAGCCGGTGCCGGGCCGCGACCAGCCCCGGATGGACGTCACCAAGGCCTCGCTGATCCAGGGGCTCTCGCAGTTCACCCCGGACGACGAGATCGGCCTGTGGGAGTTCGCCACCCACCTCGACGGCGACAAGGACTACCGCAAGCTGGTCGACACCCGGCGGCTCGGCGACCGGGACGAGAAGGGCAAGGCCCACCGCGACCGGCTCACCGCGGCCTTCGGCGACCTCACGCCGGTCCCGGACGGTGCGACCGGGTTGTACGACACCGCCCTCGCCGCCTACAAGGAGGCGCAGGAGAGCTACGTCAGCGGGAAGTCAACGCCCTGGTGGTCCTCACCGACGGCGTCAACGAGGACCCGGGGTCGATCTCCCGCAGCTCCCTCGTCGCCGAGCTGGAGGGACTGCGCGACCCGGACCGGCCGGTCCCGGTGATCGCCATCGCCGTCGGCCCGGCCGCCGACAAGGAAGAGGTCGAGGAGATCGCCGCGGCCACCGGCGGCTCGGGCCACCAGGTGAACGACCCGGCGCAGATCCACGCCGTGATCCTGAAGGCGATCATGGAGTCGGGCAGCGCGCTCTGACCGCCGCCGGTGCCTCCCCGAAGGCGTTCGCTCCGCCCCCGCCCGGCCGGGCTCAGACCGGCCGGGCGGTCGCGTCGGTCACCCCGACCGGCCAGGTGTGCACCGGCTCTCCGGCATGCATGAGGTCGCTGTAGCGGCGGACCATGGCGGCGAGCGCGGGCCGCCGTTCCATCCCGCTCTCCCGGGCCCGGTGGTACGTGGCCGCCTGCCAGGCGGCGCCGTTGGTGCGGCGGCGGCAGCGGGCCTCGATGACGCCGAGGTAGCGGTCCCGGTCGGCCGGGTCGACGCCCCAGGCGTCCAGCCCGGCGGAGGCCAGCGGCAGCAGCTCCTCCAGGACGAGGGTGGCCGCGTCGGTCTCGGCACTCCCCGTGTACTTGCCGCGCCTGGGCCAGGTGAGCCGGGCGTCGATCCCGTACCGGCAGGCGGCGTCGAAGTTGGCCTCGGCCGCCTCGAAGGGGAGCTTCGTCCAGACCGGGGTGCGGCTCTCGGCGAGGGCGCGGACCAGGCCGTAGTAGAAGGCGGCGTTGGCGACCACGTCGACCACGGTGGGGCCGGCGGGCAGCACGCGGTTCTCCACGCGCAGGTGCGGCACGCCGTCGGCGACGCCGTAGACCGGGCGGTTCCAGCGGTAGACGGTGCCGTTGTGCAGGACCATCTCGGCGAGGCCGGGGGCCCGGCCCGCCTCCAGAGCCGCCTCGGGGTCCTCGTCGTCGCAGATCGGCAGCAGGCCGGGGAAGTAGCGCAGGTTCTCGCCGAACAGCTCGCGGGCGCTGGAGATCCACCGCTCGCCGAACCAGGTGCGCGGGCGAACACCCTGGGCCTGGAGTTCCACCGGACGGGTGTCGATCGACTGGAGGAAGAGGGGAGCGCGGGACTCCCGCCACAGCTCCTTGCCGAAGAGGAACGGCGAGTTGGCCCCGACGGCGATCTGCACGGCGGCCACCGCCTGCGCGGCGTTCCAGACGTCGGCGAACCGGTCGGGGGTGACCTGGAGGTGGAGCTGCACGGAGGTGCAGGCGGCCTCCGGCGCGATCGACGAGGCGGTGTAGCGCAGCCGCTCGACGCCTTCGATGTCGAGCGGGAACTCCTCGCCCCGGGCAGCGACGATCTCGTCGTTGAGAAGGCGGTAGCGGTCGACGTCGGTGAGATTGGCGGAGACGAGATCGTCGCGTGTGAGCGTCGGAAGAATTCCGATCATGACGATCCCGGCGTCCAGCTCCCCCGCTTTACGGTCGGCATACCCGAGGCCGATCCGCAACTCCTCGGCCAGCCGGTCGAGGACGCGGTCACCCAATCGGTGGGGGGCGATATTCACCTCGAGATTGAACATTCCCAGCTCGGTCTGGAAATCGCGGCTGGCGATCCGCTCCAGCACTTGCTGGTTCATCATTCGCGGGAGGCCGTCGGAGCCCGCGAGATTGAGTTCGATCTCCAGGCCCAGGAGGTTCTTCGGGCGGTCGAAGCGCTTCTCGTCCAGCATCCGCTCCAGCACGCGCTGGCACTGCTGAAGTTTGCGGCGGAACGCATGCCGATCCGCCAGGTCGAACGATCCCGCCTCGACCTTCTCACCCATCGATGTCCTCCCCTGGGTACTGGTCCCCGGCCTGCTGCCCAGGGCTGGTCCACGAAAGATGATGCCCAGGCAATGCGATCCATAACGCCCCGCGACAGGCCGCCGCGCGCTAGGCTCGATCCCGACCGAGGCACTGGGCACATTCACGCGGCAAGCCGCGGGCGAATGCCCCCCGGGGAGCCCCGGCACCTGTTCGGCCCTGCTCCTTCCCACGCCCGGCCCACAGGGGCGACCGCGGGTGGTGAAAACGCCGACGGGAACAGGCCGACCGCCTGCGGGATGAATATCCAGGTCACAGGCGTGCCGTCCCGAGAAAACCGGGATGAACCCCTCATTATGGCGACCGAATACCGCCTTGCCCGCAATTCCGAGCGCCGGTAGACGAAGCGCCGATGGAACACACGTCGTATAAACTCCGCGAACGAGGCAGTGAATTGGCGACCGCCAGGACCTGTCCGGCGGATCATCGCGGCCTCACGCCCCGGTCTACCGGAGGGGACCTCGGTCCCTGCCCCGCCCCTTCGCTCCGAGCTGACAGCGTCGTCCGCGCCTGCCCTGATGTCCCCTGCCTGCCCGACGAGAGGCGACCCACCATGCCGCTGCACTTCTTCCCGGCTCCCGCGCCCGCCGAGCGCAGCGTCCTCGCCGCCCTCGGATCCCCGACGGCCGTCCGCGAGGCCCGCACCTCCGCGCTCCGCGCGGCGACCGGTCCCACCAGCCCGGAACTCCCGCTGCCGGTCCATGTCATGGACCGCGCGTCCCTCGAGACGGATTCGCCGACCCGGCTGGCCGGCTGGCGGTTCCTCATCCGCAGCGGCGACCGGGCCGTGGCCGCCGCCGACACCCGCCTGACCCCGGACGGCTGGGCCTTCTCGCACTTCTTCGAAGGCCCGTACGTCACCGCCACCGAGGCGGCGCTGCGCCAGGCCGACGGCCTCGCGGCACCGCACCAGCCGCGGCTGCTGTCCGTACCGGGGCTGTACATGCTGACCCTGTGGCTGCACGGGGACCCGGCGGCCGACGCGAGCCGCGGCGGTCCGCTCGCCACCGACCTGCTCGTCCCCATCGCCCCGGCCCCGCCCGGCATCGCCGCCCACCGCCCCTACCCGGCGTCCGAGCTTCTGCCGGTGCTGACCCGGCGGCTCTCCCCGGGCCAGCTGCCGGGACCGCTCCTGCCGGCCTGACCCACCGGGGGTGCCGGGGCCTACGCCGACGCCCAGGGCGCGAGGACGCCGCACGCTGCCTCCTCGCGCCTGGGGCGCACCACCCCTCTTGTGGGCTAGCCCGATGTGACCAGTGGCAACCACCCGAAATGACAGGGCAGTTGACTTGAACCGCCCGCACGGGTGACGCGTCCTCCCCCAGTGAGGAGCGCTGCCGCGAAATGACTGCGGATTCAGCGCCACGAGGCAACACTGGGACCGACCGATCACACCGGGGGACGGTCATGAACACCGCGTCGAGCCGCAGGACAGCAACCACATCGCAGCGAAAGAACCCACCCATGTGCCAGCACCAGCCTCTCTGCCCCACCGCCGACTCCGCCGACCGGGAGGCCGCCCGCCTCGTGGCGCACCGCCCGGAACAGGGCTGGAGCCTGCTGTGCAACGGCGTCGTCGTCTTCGAGGACACCGGGGAGCTGCTGCCCGACGGGCAGATCATCGCCCCGCACCGGCCGCTGATCCCTGGCCGGGTGACCACGGCGGTGTGAGCGGAGGCGGCGGTCCGCACGGGCCGCGCGGGGAGGAACGGCAGGGCCGGCTCGGAGACGACTCCGAACCGGCCCTCACGCGTCCTCACCCCTCCGCCGCGGCGAAGGGCGCGCGGCTCAGCCCTCGTAGGCGTCCAGCGGCGGGCAGGAGCAGACCAGGTTGCGGTCGCCGTACGCCTGGTCGATCCGGCGGACCGGCGGCCAGTACTTGTCGGCCGCGTGCACTCCGGCCGGGAAGACGGCCTCCTCGCGGGTGTAGGCGTGGTCCCAGTCGCCGGTGAGGGTGCGGGCGGTGTGCGGGGCGTTGCGCAGCGGGTTGTCCTCGGCGGGCCAGGCTCCGGTGGCCACCTGCTCGATCTCGGCGCGGATGGCGATCATCGCCTCGCAGAAGCGGTCCAGCTCGGCGAGGTTCTCGCTCTCGGTCGGCTCGATCATCAGCGTCCCGGCGACCGGGAACGACATGGTCGGCGCGTGGAAGCCGTAGTCGACCAGCCGCTTGGCGACGTCGTCGACGCTGACGCCGGTCGCCTTGGTGAGTGGGCGCAGGTCGATGATGCACTCGTGGGCGACGAGCCCGCCGGGGCCGGTGTAGAGCACCGGGAAGTGCGGCTCCAGCCGCTTGGCGATGTAGTTGGCGCCGAGGACCGCGACCTGGGTGGCGCGCTTGAGTCCCTCCCCGCCCATCAGCCGGACGTACGACCAGGAGATCGGAAGTATGCCCGCGGAGCCCCACGGCGCCGCCGAGACCGGGCCGACGCCGGTGGCGGGGCCCGCGGCGGGCTGGAGCGGGTGGTTGGGGAGGTAGGGCGCCAGGTGCTCGCGGACGCCGACCGGGCCGACGCCGGGGCCGCCGCCGCCGTGCGGGATGCAGAAGGTCTTGTGCAGGTTGAGGTGGGAGACGTCGCCGCCGAACCGGCCGGGCTTGGCGAGGCCGACCAGCGCGTTGAGGTTGGCGCCGTCGACGTACACCTGGCCGCCCGCGTCGTGGACGGCGGCGCAGATGTCGGCGACGTGCTCCTCGAAGACGCCGTGCGTCGACGGGTAGGTGATCATGAGCACCGAGAGCTGGTCGCGGTACTGCTCGATCTTGGCCCGCAGGTCCTCGATCTCGATCTCGCCGTCGTCGGAGGTCTTGACGACGACGACCTTCATCCCGGCCATCACGGCGCTGGCGGCGTTGGTGCCGTGGGCCGAGGAGGGGATCAGGCAGACGGTGCGGTCCAGGTCGCCGTTGGCCCGGTGGTAGCCGCGGACGGCGAGGAGCCCGGCCAGCTCACCCTGCGAACCGGCGTTGGGCTGGAGGGAGACCCGGTCGTAGCCGGTGACCTCGGCGAGGCGCTCCTCCAGCTCGCGGATGAGCGTGAGGTAGCCCTGCGCCTGGTCGGCCGGGGCGAACGGGTGCAGCGCGCCGAACTCCGGCCAGGTGACCGGCTCCATCTCGGTGGTGGCGTTCAGCTTCATGGTGCACGAGCCGAGCGGGATCATGCCGCGGTCCAGCGCGTAGTCCCGGTCGGCCAGCCGCCGCAGGTAGCGGAGCATGGCCGTCTCGGAGCGGTACTGGTGGAAGACCGGGTGGGTCAGGTACGCGTCCTCGCGGAGCAGCGCCCCGGGCAGGGCGTCCGGGGCCGCCCCGTCCAGCTCCTCGACGTCGGCGCTGACCCCGAAGGACTCCCAGACGGCGGCGAGGCGGGCGCGGGTGGTGGTCTCGTCGCAGGCGACGGAGACGTGGTCGGCGTCGACCAGGCGGAGGTTGATGCCCCGCTCGCGGGCGGCGGAGGTGACCTCGGCGGCCCGGCCGGGCACCCGCGCGGTCACGGTGTCGAAGAAGGACTCCCCGGGGACCTCGACACCTCCCTGGCGCAGTCCGGCAGCGAGCAGCGCGGCGAACCGGTGGGTGCGCCCGGCGATGGCGCGCAGGCCCTCGGGCCCGTGGTAGACGGCGTACATGCCGGCCATCACGGCGAGCAGCACCTGCGCGGTGCAGATGTTGCTGGTGGCCTTCTCCCGGCGGATGTGCTGCTCGCGGGTCTGGAGGGCGAGGCGGTACGCGCGGTCGCCGTCGGCGTCGACGGAGACGCCGACCAGGCGGCCGGGCAGGCTGCGGGCGAACTTCTCGCGGACCGCCATGTATCCGGCGTGCGGGCCGCCGAAGCCCATCGGGACGCCGAAGCGCTGGGTGGTGCCGACGGCGATGTCCGCGCCGAGCTGCCCGGGCGGGGTGAGCAGGGAGAGGGCGAGCAGGTCGGCGGCGACGGTGACGACGGCGCCCAGCTCGTGCGCGGCGTCGATCACCGGCTTGAGGTCGCGGACGGCGCCGGAGGCGCCGGGGTACTGCAGGAGGACGCCGAAGACGCCGCGCTCGGCCACCTCGGCGGGGATGCCCTCGCTGAGGTCGGCGACGACCACCTCGACGCCGGTCGGCTCGGCACGCGTCTCGATCACGGCGACGGTCTGCGGGAAGGCGTCGGCGTCGATGAGGAAGACGCCCTCCTTGACCTTGCCGACGCGGCGCGAGAGCGCCATCGCCTCGGCGGCGGCGGTGCCCTCGTCGAGCAGCGAGGCGCCCGAGGTGGGCAGCCCGGTCAGGTCGGCGACGGTGGTCTGGAAGTTCAGCAGCGCCTCCAGCCGGCCCTGCGAGATCTCCGGCTGGTAGGGCGTGTACGCCGTGTACCAGGCGGGGTTCTCCATGACGTTCCGCAGGATGACCGGCGGGGTGAAGGTGCCGTAGTAACCGAGGCCGATCATGGAGTCCACGACCTGGTTGCGGTCGGCGAGGCTGCGCAGCTCCGCGAGGACCTCCGCCTCGGAGCGGCCGTCGGGCAGATCCAGCGCCTCGGCGCTCTTGATCACGTCCGGGACGGCGGCGGCGGTGAGCTCGTCCAGCGAGCCGTAGCCCACCTGGGCGAGCATCTTGGCGCGGTCACCGGCGTCGGGCCCGATGTGCCGCTGCTCGAACGGGACGCCCTGTTCAAGGCGGGAGAGCGGGGTGCGGTTGGCGGTCATTGCGGAGGCCTCCTGGTCGACGCGAC
Organism: Streptomyces sp. NPDC058373; assembly: GCF_042723275.1. NCBI lineage: Bacteria > Bacillati > Actinomycetota > Actinomycetes > Kitasatosporales > Streptomycetaceae > Streptomyces > Streptomyces sp. NPDC058373. The sequence continues at coordinate 248,091 of NZ_JBHXJE010000002.1, forward strand.
CTGCGAGGGGCACCCGCGCGGGTGCCCGTACGGCCTCCCCCTCTGTCATCCGGACCTGAGAGCTTCACCGGTGCGGGCACCGGCTTTCACCGTCGGTGAGGCCGGGGTGCGCACGGACCGTCCGCCACCCGCCCTGCTTTCCAGAGTGACCTCGTCCGTGCGGTACGGGGGCCTGAGAGATTCCGGGGAGGATTTGCTCCTTCGGCGCCTCCGCGGTGATCGCCGGAGGACTCTCCCGCACGGGGTCGACAGCCATGGCCAGCCTACCAGCGGGGGCCGCGCCCGGGCCGTCGAGTGGCCGACGGGCGGGATGTGCCCTTTCGTAGGAGGGACGGATGTGCTGCCATGCCCTGGGAGGGTTCCGTGCAGAGCGATATCGATCCCCGCAGCCTCATCGGACGCAAGGCCTTCGACCGCCACGGCACCAAGGTGGGCACGGTCGACGAGGTCTACCTGGACGACGCGACCGGCGTCCCCGAGTGGGCGGCCGTCCGCACCGGCCTCTTCAGCCGCGACGCCTTCGTCCCGCTGGAACCGAGCGAGTTGGTCGACGGAGCCCTGCGCATCCCCTTCGAACGCGCCCTCATCCGCGACGCCCCCGACTTCGGCGTGGGCCGCCACCTCTCCCCCGAGCAGGAGCTCCAGCTCTACCACCACTACGGCCTCGACATCGCCGCCCCGGAACCACTCCCGGACCGCGACTTCGGCCGGATCGCCGGCACGGAGGAGAGCTGAACGACCGGGCTCACTCAGCCGCACACGACAGCGAGGCCGCCGCTTGACGCCACGCCACCCCGACCGCTCCCCCGACCCGGCCGCCGCTTGAGGCCACCCCACCCCAGCCACTCCCCAACCCGGCCGGCGCCTGAGGCCACCCCACCGTCGGCAGAACCGGCCCGCTCCCGCGCGCAGACGCCTGGCTTCGGCCGCCTCGGGGTGCCGAAGGGGCGGGCTCATCCCTCGTCGGCCCCGCCAGGCCCCTCCACCAGCGGCAGCGGCGGCGCGAGGCTCAGCTCCGGGTCGTCGGTGCGGAAGGTGCGGACCCGGCCGGGGGGCGAGGTGGGGGTCTCGAAGCGGACCGTCACCCGCCCGACGCCGCTGCCCTGGACCCAGCCGTGGCCGTGGACGACGTGGACGACGTCGTGGCCGGCGGGCCAGCGCCGCTCCTCGGGCGCGGGCGGAGCCACGGGGTCCACGGTGTCGGCCGCGGGCCCCTCCGCGTCGGCCGCGTCCTTCCCGGCGATCCCGGCGGCTGCCTCGGCGGCGGCCCGCTCCCCCGCCGCCTGGGCGAACAGGTCCTCCTGCGTGTAATCGGCGAGGCCGCTCACGCCGACGCCGAGGAGCCGGACCCCACCGGTGGTGTCGACGCCCTCCAGGAGCCGCGCGGCCGCCTCCCGGACGACGGCGGGGTCGTCGGTGGGGCCGCGCAGGGTCTCCGAGCGGGTCAGCGTCGAGAAGTCGTACCGGCGGACCTTGAGGACCACCGTGCGCCCTGAGCGGCCCGCCTCGCGCAGCCGCCGGGTGCACCGCTCCGCGAGGCGCGCGACCTCGCCCCGCACCCGGACCCGGTCGTGGATGTCCAGGTCGTAGGTGTCCTCGACGGAGACGGACTTGCCCTCCCGCTCCGAGACGACCGGCCGCTCGTCCTGGGCGAGGGCCATGGCGTACAGCCCGGTGCCGTGCGCCTTGCCGACCAGCCGGACCAGTTCGTCCTGGCCCGCCTCGGCGATCTCGGCGACGGTGGTGATGCCCGCGCGGCGCAGGTGGTCGCCGGTGGCCGGGCCGACGCCCGGCAGGACCCGCACCGGCAGCGGTGCCAGCAGCTCCCGCTCGGTGCCCGGGTCGATGAGGACCAGGCCGTCGGGCTTGGCCCGCTCCGAGCCGATCTTGGCGAGCATCTTCGACACCGCGAGCCCGACCGAACCGCTCAGCCCGGTGACCTTCCTGATGTCCGCCCGCAGCCGCTCCCCCACTTCCCGCGCCGAGGCCGTGTCGAAGGCGGTCCCGCCCGCCTCCAGGTCGACGAAGGCCTCGTCGAGGCTGAGCGGCTCCACCAGCGGGGAGAGTTCCCGCAGCAGCGCCATGACCTGGTTGCTGACGTCGCGGTAGAGCGTGAAGCGGGGGGTGAGGTAGGCCGCGTGCGGGGCGAGGCGGCGCGCCTGGGCGGTGGGCATCGCCGAGTGCACCCCGAACCGCCGTGCCTCGTACGAGGCGGTGGCCACCACGCCGCGCGGTCCGAGCCCGCCGACCACCACCGCCTTGCCGCGCAGGCTCGGCTTTGCGGCCTGCTCCGCCGAGGCGTAGAAGGCATCCATGTCGAGATGGAGGATCGTGGGCGCGGATCTCACGTCTTTGATGCTGCCCTACGCCACCGACAGTGGGGAGTGGGCGATCCGCGGGCGCCGGTCAGACCGCCCGGTTGCGCCGCCTGGCCAGCTCGTCGGCGGGGTGGTGGCGGACCACCGTCTCCCCCGTGTCCACGCGTTCGCCGTGGAGCTGGGAGAGGGCGCTCTCCACGTCCCGCCAGACCACGCCGACGGCGATGCCGAAGATGCCCTGGCCGCCCTGGAGGAGGTCGACCACCTCGTCGGGCGAGGTGCACTCGTAGACCGTGGCGCCGTCGCTCATCAGCGTCATGCGCTCCAGGTCCCGGAAACCACCGTCCCGCAGGTGCTGGACGGTGGTGCGGATGTTCTGGAGGGAGACCCCGGTGTCGAGGAACCGCTTGACGATCTTGAGGACGACGACGTCTCGGAAGCTGTAGAGCCGCTGCGCGCCGGCCCCGTGCGGCGGGCGGACGCTCGGCTCGACCAGCCCGGTACGGGCCCAGTAGTCCAGTTGGCGGTAGGTGATCCCGGCCGCGGCGCAGGCGGTCGGCCCCCGGTACCCGATGTCGTCCTTGGCCCTCTCCACGCCGTCGGCGACGGCCTCGACCGGCCGCCCCTGCCGTGCCGCCGACCTGCCGTGAAGCGGGTACGGACCGCGCTCGCGGGGACCGAGCCCCGGAGCACCCCCCGTCGTACCGTCGCCGCTGATGCTCACGCCGACCCTCCGTCCTTGACCTGCTTGTCGACGGTAGGCAGTCACCCGGGGTGCGTCAACGATCGCCACACTCGCCACGCCGGGTGATATTCCCCCCAAGAGTGGTTTACCGTGTCCCGCTTCCGGGAAGACGTGGCCGAATGGCTGGCGGGGCCGACCGCCGCTCCGTCCCGCTGACGGGACCGGCCCCCGCTACTGACTGTTGTTGGTGCCGAAGTCCTCCGGCGAGATCTGGTCGAGGAACTCGCGGAACTTCTCCACCTCGTCCTCCTGCTCGTCGGGGATGGCGATACCCGCGTCGTCGAGCACCCCGTCACTGCCGAAGATCGGCGTGCCGGTGCGCAGGGCGAGCGCTATGGCGTCGGACGGGCGGGCGCTCACCTCGACCCCGCTGGCGAAGACCAGCTCCGCGTAGAAGACGCCTTCCCGTAGGTCGGTGATGCGCACTTCGGTCAGCTCCTGCCCCACGGCCTCCAGGACGTCCTTGAAGAGGTCATGCGTCAGCGGCCTGGCAGGGGCCATCCCCTGCTGGGCAAACGCGATGGCGGTCGCCTCACCCGGTCCGATCCAGATGGGGAGGTAGCGGTCGCCTCCCACTTCGCGCAGGAGCACGATCGGCTGGTTGGAGGGCATTTCGACCCGGACACCTACGACGTCGAGCTCGTTCACACAGCAACCCTAGGACGTGCCCGGCGGGTTTGGGTAGTCGGGCTCCCCCTGGATCGGTCCGGATCAGGGCAGACGGACCCCGAGAGCGGCCTGGAAGAGCACCGAATGGAGGCTCGTGGTGAGCCCGGCCAGCTCTTTGGTCCGCTCCTGGGCATGGGCCCTGGTCTGCGGATTCCGGTGCAGGCGCAGGGGTGCGACGATCTGCTCGACCAGGGAGGCCTCCCGGTCGGCGGCGGCCTTCATGGCCCGCAGGTGGCGCGGCTCGATTCCCGAGCGGCCCAGTTCGGCCACCAGAGCGGCGATCCGGACGGCCTGGGCGTCGTAGTCCCCCTCGGGCAGCGGGCTGATGAGCCCGTAAGCCTCCCAGTCGGCCAGCTCCTCCTCGCCGACCTCGGCCGCGGTGAGGAGCTCGGCCCGGCCGATCCGGCGGACGGTCGGGGCACCCGGCTCGGGGTCCCCGGCCTCGCGCTGCCGGCCGACGGCGGGGAGCGGCTGCTCCTCGCCGCGCTCGACGGCGTCGAGGTGCTCCTTGATGACCTTGAGCGGAAGGTAGTGGTCGCGCTGCATGCGGAGCACCTGCGCGAGGCGCTCGATGTCCTGGGGGCTGAACTTGCGGTACCCCGAGGGGGTGCGCTGCGGCTCGATGAGCCCCTCGGACTCCAGGAAGCGGATCTTGGAGATGGTCACTTCGGGGAACTCGTCACGGAGCGTGCTGAGCACCGTGCCGATACTCACCGGCCGACTGTCCGCGGCGGCGGTGCCGTTTCCGGCACCGCCCCTCGCTGATTGACGCATAGACCTTCCTGACGGTCAGATGCCCCGCTGGCTGGCGTAGAAGACCAGCCGGTACTTGCCGATCTGCACCTCGTCGCCGTTGGCGAGCGCGACGGCGTCGATGCGCTCGCGGTTGACGTAGGTGCCGTTGAGGCTGCCCACGTCGGCGACGGTGAAGGCCCCGTCCTCCTGGCGGCGGAACTCGACGTGGCGGCGGGAGACCGTCACGTCGTCCAGGAAGATGTCACCCTGCGGGTGGCGCCCCGCCGTCGTCAGTTCCCCGTCGAGGAGGAACCGGCTGCCGGCGTTGGGCCCGCGGCGCACCACCAGCAGCGCCGACCCGGCCGGAAGGGCGTCCACGGCGGCCTGGGCCTCCGGGGAGAGCGTCGGCGCCGGGTTCTGCCCGGTCACCTCCGCCTCGTACGCCTCCAAGCCGGAGATCGAGATCGTCGAGGTGGTCTCGGACGGGCGCTCCTGGGCCGCCGCCGCGGTCAGCGGCGCTCCGCAGTTGGAACAGAAGCGGCTGGCCTCGGCGTTGCGGTGCCCGCACCTGCTGCACACCATGGACGGGCCCTCCTGCCGCGGCTGCCCTGCGGGGGCTTCGGATCCGTACGGGCCGGGACCAAAGTCTCCACCCGTACTTGAGGTTGATGGTTCACCGAAACCTATGCCGCCGGCACCGGAGCGGTCAACGGACGACGCGCCCGAATTGTCACCGCCCGCGACCTCGTCACGGAACAGGGGACGCTCGCCCTGCTCCTCTTCTCCCTGGCGCGGGGCGCGGTGCCGGGCGGCCTTGCCGCCGTCTTCGCGCCCACTCTTGCCGAACAACTTCGCAAACAACTTCACGGGCGATTCCCCTTGACCGAAACAGACCCGCCCGTGGGGCAGGACGAACCCTGATTGCACACGACGGCCGATCCGGACGCCTTCACCGCGTCCGTCTCCACCGCACAGTTTCCACCACGCGCCGCCTCCACTATGCGCCGACCCCCCGCAACCTCATGCCCGGCTCGGACACTCCGTATACGCCCGTGCCTCACTCGTTCGACGACCGAGCGTAGTCAGGCTGCTCCGCCGGTCGCAAGGCGTCCACCACGATCTTCTCCTCACGTGTCACCACCACCGTGGCCTGCTCCTTCTCCAGCGTCTGGACCACCCCACCAGGGATGTTGAGGGCCGGTTCGAGGTCCTGCGGATTGCCGATGACCTTGAAACGGTAGGGACGGGTGATCTTGTTCCCGTCGACGTTGACGCCGCCGGAACCGTCACTCAGATACGTCCCCGCGACCACCCGCACGTCGTTCACCTGGATCGCCTCCGCGCCGGCCGCCCGCAGCTCCTGGACGGCGTCCAGGAGCATGTCGGCTCGGACGGTGCCGCCCGGGTCCTGGACGGTGAGGGTGATGCCCGGACCCGTCGCCGCGACGTTCCCCGCGAGGATGCCCAACTGACGCTCCTTCTCGACGGTCTGCCGACGCGCCTCCTCGGCCTGGTCCGAGCTGTTCTCCAACTCGGTCCGCTGGTCCTCGAGACGCTGCTTCTCGTCTTCCAGACGCTCGGTGCGGTCGTCGAGTTCATCGAGGATGCGTACGAGATCGTCCTGGCGGGCGCCGCGCAGCGCTCCGGTGTCGTTGGTGGAACGCACCTGGATGGCCAGACCGAGGCCGAGGACGAAGAGCAGCACGGCGACGGTGAGCTGGGCACGCGTCACACGCGGCGGCCAGAGTCCCTTCACCAGACGCTGACGCCCGGTCAGCTCGGCCGGGGCCTGCCCGCTCTCAGGGGCGGGTTCGGGAGCGGGCTCGGGCTCGGGGGCCGCGTCGGGCAGCGGCTGGCGCCGGGGCGGGCCGCCCTGGTGCGGGTCGTCGCCGGTGCCGGGGTCCTGGGTACCGGACTCGTCGTCGCGCATCGGCCTCACGCCCTGAAGACGTGGCGGCGGATGGCCGCGGCGTTGGAGAAGATGCGGATGCCGAGGACCACGACGACGCCGGTGGAGAGCTGGGCCCCCACGCCGAGCTGGTCGCCGAGGAAGACGATGAGGGCGGCGACGACGACGTTCGACAGGAACGACACGACGAACACCTTGTCGTCGAAGATGCCGTCGAGCATGGCGCGCAGCCCGCCGAAGACGGCGTCGAGCGCCGCCACCACGGCGATCGGCAGATAAGGCTCGACGACGGCGGGTACCTCGGGCCGGACCAGCAGTCCGGCCACGACTCCCACGAGGAGCCCCAGTACGGCGATCAAGATGTGCCCTTTCCCGCGGTCGGCTCCGCGATTCGTACGCTCACGCTCGGTGCGGCGGCCAGGCGGACCTCGTCCTCCGCGGTGATCTTCGTGCGGATGCCGAAGTTCTCGCGCAGTGCGCCGAGGTACTGCCCGTCCGAGCTGCCCTGGAAGCGGTCGGCGAGGCGCTGCCCGTCGCCCACCGCGAGCACCGTGTACGGCGGGCCCAGCGGCTTGTTGTCGACCAGTATGGCGTCCCCCGCGGCTCTGATCGCCGAGAGGGCGGTGAGGCGCTGCCCGTTGATCGACACCGCCTCGGCCCCGGACTGCCAGAGTCCGTTGACGATGCGCTGCATGTCGCGGTCGCGCAGCCGCCCGGTGTCGGAGAAGCCGGCGCTCTCCCTCGGTCCCCCGCCCCCGGTGTCGGAGCCCTTGGCGTCGTCCACCACCAGCTTGACGCCGGGGCCCTGGACGGCGGTGGCTCCGGAGAGCAGGCCGGCGAGGGCGCCTTGGTCCCCGCCGTGTTTCCGGAGCGCCTCGCGCTGGCGCTCGCCCACCTCGGCCCGGAGCGACTCGACGTCCTTCTCCAGGCCGTCGGCGGTGGCCGAGCCGCTCTCGATGCGGTCGATGAGCTCCTCGCGCTCCTTGGCGACCACGGGCGCGTCCTCGCGGGCCTGCGCCGCTCCCACGGTGACGACGAGCGCGGCGAGTACCAGCCCGGCCGCCAACCCCAGCTTGGCCTTGAGGGTGCGCGGGACGCCCGCGGTGCCGTCGGCGGCCCGGCGGGCGGCCGCCTCGGCGTACCCGTCGTCCAGGCTGTGGTCCATCACGTTGGTGAGCAGCGACATGGAGGCGTCGGGGCGCGGGCGGCGCGGGACGGTACTCCGTTCGGGGGGCTGCTGCGACATGCCGCACATCGTCGCACGGCCGGGGCTCCACCTCCGAATGCGTTCTCCCGGGGGTGGAGCACGCGGGCGGGGGGGGGGGGGGGTGCCGGCGGCGCCCCGGGGGGGGGGGGGGGGGGGGGTTGGGCCCCCCGCGGTGGACC
>NZ_JBHXJE010000002.1:255862-259490 GCF_042723275.1 Streptomyces sp. NPDC058373
TTCTTTTTTTTTGTGGGGGGTTGTGCTTTCACGCCTCTAGGGGGGGCGGGGGGGGGCCCCCCCCGTTTTTTGGGGGGGGGGGGGGGTGGCGCGGGGGGGGGGGGGGGGGGGCGCCCCCCGCGGCCGCCCGGTGGCGGGGTGGTTCCGGTGTCAGCGCCCGGCGCTGTCCACCACGGCCGCCCATTCGTCCAGCAGGGCCTCGGCCGACTCGTCGTCGGGCCCCTCGGCCCACAGGTGGGTGACGGCCTCGGCCCGGTCGGGCAGGACCATCACCCAGCGGCCGTCGGCCTCGACCACGCGGACACCGTCCGTGGTGTCCACGTACCGGTCGCCGGCCTCCTCGACCACGCGCCGCATCACCAGGCCCTTGACGGCCCACGGGGTGGCGAGGTCGCGCTTGAGGACGTGGGCGCGCGGGATCCGGGCGTCGATCTGGCTGAGGGTGAGCTGGGTCCTCGCCACCAGGCCGATGAGCCGGACGAAGGCGGCCGAGCCGTCGAAGACGCTGCTGAACTCCGGCACGATGAAGCCGCCCCGGCCGTCGCCGCCGAAGATCGTCGCCTCGTCCCGCCCGACCCTGGTGAGGTCGTCCGGCGAGGTCGTCGTCCACTCGACCTGCGTGCCGTGGTACGCGGCGACCTGCTCGGCGATGCGGGTGGTGGTGACCGGCAGCGCCACCCGTCCGCTGCGCCGGTCGGCCGCGACCAGGTCGAGCATGACCAGCAGGGCCCGGTCGTCCTCCACGATGCGGCCCTGCTCGTCCACGAGCGAGAGCCGCTCGCCGACGGGGTCGAACCGGACGCCGAACGCGGCCCGCGCGGAGGCCACGATCTCCCCGAGCCGGACCAGCCCGGCCCGCCGGCTCTCCGCGGTCTCGGTCGGCCGGGCCTCGTCGAGCCCCGGGTTGATGGTGAGGGCGTCGACGCCGAGGCGCCCCAGGAGGCTGGGCAGGACCAGGCCGGCGCTGCCGTTGGAGGCGTCCACGACGACCTTGAGCCCGGAGTCGGCGATCCCGGTGGTGTCGACGTTGCGCAGCAGCGACCCGGTGTACGAGTCGAAGACGCTGGACGGGAAGTGCAGGTCGCCGATCTCCCCGGGGAAGGCGCGCCGGTACTCCTGCCGGGCGTAGACCCGGTCGAGCTTGCGCTGGCTGGCCTGGGAGAGGTCGCCGCCGCGCCCGTCGAAGAACATGATGTCGACGGAGTCGGGGACGCCCGGGGTGGTGCGGATCATGATGCCGCCGGCGCTGCCGCGCGCGGTCTGCTGGCGGGCGACGGGCAGCGGGACGTTCTCCAGGTCCCGTACGTCGATGGCGCTGGCCTGGAGGGCGGAGATCACCGCGCGCTTGAGGGCGCGGGCGCCTCGTGAGTGGTCACGGGCGGTGGTGACCGTCGAGCCCTTCTTGAGCGTCGTCGCGTAGGCACCGGCGAGGCGGACGGCGAGTTCGGGGGTGATCTCGACGTTGAGGATGCCGGAGACGCCGCGGGCGCCGAAGAGGTGTGCCTGTCCGCGTGACTCCCAGATGACCGAGGTGTTGACGAAGGCGCCGGCCTCGATGGTCTTGAAGGGGTAGACGCGGACGTTGCCCTGGATGATCGATTCTTCGCCGACGAAGCACTCGTCGCCGATGACGGCGCCGTCCTCGATCCGAGCGGCCCGCATCACGTCGGTGTTCTTGCCGATGACGCAACCGCGCAGATTGCTCTGCTGCCCGATGTAGACGTTGTCGTGGACGACCGTCTTGTGGAGGAACGATCCGCTCTTCACGACGACGTTGGAGCCGATCACGGTGTCCTCGCGGAGCTCGGCACCGGCCTCGATCTTCGCGTAGTCGCCGATGTAGAGCGGCCCGCGCAGCACCGCGTCCGGGTGGACGTCGGCGCCCTCGGCGACCCAGACGCCGGGCGAGAGCTCGAATCCGTCGAGCTCGACGTCGACCTTGCCCTCCAACACGTCGGCCTGGGCCTTCACGTAGCTCTCGTGCGTGCCGACGTCCTCCCAGTAGCCCTCGGCGATGTAGCCGTAGATGGGCTTGCCTTCCTTCATCAGCTGCGGGAAGACGTCCCCGGACCAGTCGACGGAGGTGTCGGCCTCGACGTAGTCGAAGACCTCGGGCTCCATGACGTAGATGCCCGTGTTGACCGTGTCGGAGAAGACCTGGCCCCAGGTGGGCTTCTCCAGGAAACGCTCCACCTTGCCGTCGTCGTCGACGATGGTGATGCCGAATTCCAGCGGATTGGGCACGCGGGTCAGGCAGACCGTGACCAGCGCGCCCTTCTCCTTGTGGAAGGCGATGAGATCGGTGAGGTCGAAATCGGTCAGGGCGTCGCCGGAAATGACGAGGAAGGCGTCGTCCTTGAGGGCTTCCTCCGCGTTCTTGACGCTGCCGGCTGTCCCGAGTGGCTTCTCCTCATTGGCATAGGTGAGTTCCATCCCGAGTTCTTCGCCGTCACCGAAGTAGTTCCTGACGAGCGACGCCAGGAACTGGACGGTGACCACGGTCTCGGAGAGTCCATGCCGTTTGAGCAGCCTGAGCACATGCTCCATGATCGGCCGGTTGACCACCGGCAGGAGCGGCTTGGGCATGCTTGAGGTCATGGGGCGCAGGCGCGTGCCTTCGCCTCCGGCCATTACGACGGCCTTCATGTCGGAAGCGTCCTCCTTGAAGAGACGACGGTCTTGCCGACTTCGCCCGGCCGGTCCGGCCCGCGACTAGGTGTGACGCGGGCCATCAGCCTTACGGCCGCCCATTGGCGGGGCTCAATCGGCCGTGGCGTCCGCCCTGACAAGTCGGCGGACCTGGACCACGTAGAGAATCCCTGCCCACCAGTAGAGGGTTGTACCCCATCCTGCGAACGCCCATCCGAAAACTGCTGCGAGGGACGCGAGCCAGCCGCTGCCCTCGCTGAGGAGCAGCAACGGAAACGCGTACATCAAGTTGAAGGTAGCTGCCTTCCCCAGAAAGTTCACCTGGGGAGGCGGATAGCCGTGGCGCCGGAGGATGCCGACCATGACCAGCAGCATCAGTTCACGGGCGAGGAGGAGGCCGGTGAGCCACCATGGGAGGATCTCCCGCCAGGTGAGTCCGGCCAGGGTCGACAGGATGTACAGCCGGTCCGCGGCCGGGTCGAGCAGCCGGCCCAAGCGGCTGATCTGGTTCCAGCGCCTGGCCAGCTTGCCGTCCAGGTAGTCGCTGACGCCGCTCAGCGCGAGGACCAGCAGGGCCCAGCCGTCGCTGTTCGGGCCGCCGAAGACCGGCCGGAGGATGAGCCACAGGAACAGCGGTACGCCGACCAGCCGGGCCATGCTGAGGATGTTGGGGATGGTGAGGACCCGGTCCGTCTGGACCCGAGTCTCCTGGACCTCCACCCGGGGGCCTCCTGTGGTGTAACGCGCCAATGTTGCTCCCTGACCTTACCCCTCGGCCCTCACCCCCTTCACAGAGGGGGCACAAGTCCCCCTTTAGGGGTTGCCAGGAGCAAAAGCGCGGAGATCGCCGCGGCGATCCGGACGCTGAATGAATCTGAACGCAAAAATGCCTCGGGCCCCGGAAACCCTTTGACAGGTTTCCAGGGCCCGAGGCCACAAATAGTTCGGCGGCGTCCTACTCTCCCACAGGGTCCCCCCT